>JBBUEO010000020.1:0-13275 GCA_038056915.1 Patescibacteria group bacterium | reverse complement strand
CCTGTCTGGTGAGGTAGGTTTTCCCCTCCTTGCCTACTTCACCGGCAGGACCCTGTTTTTTTTGCCTTTAATTATAGTTTATTTCAAGATTTTTTTGATCTCGGTTTCAAGATTTTTTTTCGAGGTTGAACCGATAAGTTGGGAGACAACTTTACTATTGTGAAAAAATAAAATATTAGGCAAACTCATTACCCCAAAGCGGGCGGAAAGCCCGGGATATTTGCTGACATCGATTTGGTAAAACATTATTTTATCATTCCAAGTCTTAGCCAAGTCCTCAAGTTCTCCCTCAATCATTTTACAGGCTTGACACCAGGGGGCGCCAAATTCAACAATATTATATCCTTTTTTAATAATTTCGAAAAATTCCTTATCGGTAATTCTCCGTAATTTGCTTGGATGCAAATCCACCTCCTTTTAAAATTTTAGAATGCTTCGTAGCGCCACTCGATTTTTTCGCCGTTTTTAGTAATATACTGATCAGCGCCGACCGGGGCCAGTTGTCCATTAACATAAAACATCCAAAATTTATCGCTTTGATTCTCTGTATCGTCGATTGAATTGACAAAAACGCCAGTGGAGGTTTCTTCAGCTTTAACTTGATGGCTTTGTTTTAATAGATCTAAAGCGGTTTTGCCCTCCTCGCCATCGTAACTGATAACTTTTTCGACTACTGGTGTAAATTCAGAAATTCCGGCCACTTTGGATTCTGTTTGATTCTGACTGACTCCGCGGCCCAAAAAGTGTCCGCCTAAAATGACAATGGCGCCCAAAATGATAATTGCCAGGACATTGCCGATACCCCAGGATGTTTTTTCCTTCATATTTCTCCTTTTCCCCGCCAGAGGCGGGATTGCCCCTCCAAATAATTTTATTAACCACTTTTAAATTAAGATTACCGAGCATTTTTGTCAATACTCTATCCCCTTTCGTGCCTTGATACCTCCGTCAAAGTAGTGTTTGTTTTTTTTCATTTCCGTAATAAGATGAGCATATTTTTTAAGTTCGGGATGAAGTCCGCGGCCGGTCAAGATTACCTCCGCATTGTTTGGCATCGTGATTATCCGAATTACTTCTTTGACTTGGATCAACTTTAATGAGATAGCAATATTGATTTCATCTAAAATGATTATGTCGTGAATATTATCAGCAATGATTTTTTGGGCATATTCGAGGGCTTTTTGGGCGGCTTTTTGATGAGCGGTTTTTGGTTTGTTGTCACCCAAAATTTTATAGAAACCAATTCCGAAGGATTTAATTTCCATCGGCAAGCGATATTTCTTAATCGCTTTGTGTTCTGAATTATTACCTTTTTTAATAAATTGGACAATAACGACTTTTTTTCCAGCACCAATTGCCCGCAAAGCCAGCCCCAAAGCAGCGGTGGTTTTTCCCTTACCGTCACCGGTATAAATATGGATTAAACCTTGTTTGAAAAGTTCCTTTTTCATATTTTGAGCTTAACACAACATTTTCTAAAGCAAAAGGCGCCGTCTATTACCGACAGCGCCAAATGGAATCGGTTGTCACAATTTACACTTCGTAAGTGTAAATTGGTAGGTTCAATATATATTATAGTTAAAACTTCAATTCTGTAAAATATTAAAATAGACCTTATAACATTGAGATCTTGCTATGATAGATATTGATATAGATCACGAGCACTTAGAATAGCCGCAAAAGTTGCATTTTAAACAGCCCTCGCCTAATTCCAAAGGACCTCCGCATTCAGGGCAGGCCGGGGCTTCGCCATAGTCAGCCAGCGAGGTTAGTTGTTTTTTAGTCGCTATACCGTTTAAGGGCAAATTATCAGCGGCAATTTGAGCGTCCGTACCTGATGATTTTGGTAAAGTAGCGGCTTTGTATTCTAAGTCAAGCTTGATTTGTTCTTTAGCGAGATGTTTTTCTAAAATCTGGGCGATAGCATCGGGTAAAGAGAGAATCATCTTTCCTTCATCCGACCAAGTTGGGGTGGGTCCTCGAATACCTTTGAGCTGATCAATTACTTCTTGAGGGTCAATTCCCGAACGCAAAGCCAAGGAAATTAACCGACAAATTGCTTCGGCTTTGGCAGCAAAAAAACCGCCGGCTTTGCCCAAATGAGAGAATATTTCAAACGGCTGACCTTGGGCGTCATCATTAATGGTGACAAAAAGCTTGCCATAAGCGGTTTTGATTCTGTAAGTGTAACCATGAATTATATCCGGTCTTTCCCTGGGGGTGATTTTTAATCCCTCGGCCGTTAGCTTGGGAACTTCTTCAAAAGCTTCTTCTTTTTTAATAGTCGTCAATACTTGACTATCACGCGAGCCGTCGCGATAGACTGTCAAACCTTTACAATTAAGCTTGTATGCTAAAAGATAGGCCTTTTTAATATTTTCGACAGTGGCTGAATGGGGAAAATTTATTGTTTTTGAGACCGCGTTGTCGGTTCCCCTTTGAAAAGCCGCCTGCATTTTAATATGCCATTCAGGTTCTATATCGTGTGCCGTCACAAATATCTTTTTAACATCTGAAGGAATCTCTTCAAAATCTTTTAAAGAATTACTTTGAGCGATTTTATTAATGAGTTCTTGAGAAAAAAAGCCTCTATATTTGGCGATTTTTTCAAAAATAGGATTGACATAAACTTGTTCCAATTCAGCGGTGCCGTCTTTTTTCCAAATAGATTTTTTCTTATAGACAATCGCAAAAAACGGTTCAATCCCGCCGGCGCAACCGCCTAAAAGACTCAAAGTGCCGGTAGGGGCAATCGTGGTTAAAGTAGCATTGCGCCGAGGTTTCTTATTTTTGTATATGCTATTTGAGATATTGGGAAAGGAACCTCTTTTTTGAGCCAATGTTTCAGATGCTAAAACCGCCTCTTTTTGGATAAAACTCATTAATTTTTGCGCCAGCTGAATCGCTTCCTTTGAATTGTAAGCAATTCCTAATTCTACCAATAAATCAGCCCAACCCATTACCCCGAGACCAATTTTGCGATTGCCTTTGGTCGTTTTTTCGATTTGCTCGACAAAATAGCGATTGGCGTCAATGACATTGTCCAAAAATCTTACTGCTAAATGGACGGTATTTTTGAGTTTTTCCCAATCAATTTCTTTTGTTTTGATCATCCCGACAAGATTAATTGAACCTAAATTGCAGGATTCGTAAGGAAGTAGTGGTTGTTCACCGCAAGGGTTGGTTGATTCGATTTCTCCTAAAGCAGGTGTGGGGTTATCGCGATTCATTTTGTCAATAAAAATAATTCCAGGATCGCCGTTTTTCCAGGCATTGGAGATAATTTTATCAAAAATAACGCCGGCTTTTAGGTTGCCGACTGTTTTTTTATTTCTGGGGTTTATTAAATCATATTTTTCATTTTTTTCAATTTTATTCATAAAATCGTCAGTGGCAGCTACTGATAGATTAAAATTTAAAAAAGATTTGCCATCAGCTTTGGCTTCGATCCATTTTTCAATATCCGGATGCCAAACCGGCAGAATTCCCATATTAGCGCCGACTCTTACACCTCCTTGCATCACTTCGCGAGCCATAGTATCAAAAATTCGCATAAAAGAAATCGGACCGCCGGCAACCCCGCCGGTCGAGCCGACTTTATCGCCCGAGGGACGAAGCCTCCCAAACGAAAAACCGGTTCCCCCGCCGCCTTTATGAACTAAGGCGGTATTTTTAAGAGCGTCAAAAATTTCTTCCATCGAATCGCCGATAGGGAGGACAAAGCAGGCAGCCAATTGATGGATTCGGCGTCCGGCGCCGCGCAATGTCGGCGAATTGGGAAAAAATTCCAAGCTCGCCATCATTTCATAGAACTTTTTAGCAATCGATAAAACCTCAGATAAAGGAGTCCCATAAAATTCTTCGGTTTTGGCAATTGTCCAAGCAACCCTAACGAGCAAATCTTTGGGGGTTTCGTCTTTTTCCCCTACTTCCTTATTTAAATAGCGCTTTTGCAAAATTTCCAAGGCATTTTTGGAAAATTGCGGCTTAATCAATTGGCTTTTAATATCTTCTAAAGTGGGAACAGATTTTTCCTGCGGTGGTTTTTCTAATTTTTTTTCCGATTTTTTAAAAGACTTATTTATTGATGGTTTAAAAAATAAATTTAAATTTTTACTATCAAGTTTTACTTGCTCTATTTTGAGAACTTCCGATTTCAATCTTGCCTCCTTAAAGATAACCTAAAAATATAGTAACAAAATTTCGAGAACAAAAACAAACATTAGATCAAGAAGGGCGATTATTCTAAGGTTTATTTTTGTTAGTTACTTTAACTTTCTTCGAATAAAAGCTGGGACCTCTAATTCATCCTCAAGCTTTTCTTCTTCCTGTTCTTCCTTTTCAAATTCTTCCCTGATTACTGGTTCAGCTTCAATTCCCGTTGGCTTTTCTAAACCCGGTCGCGGCAGTCTTTCGACATCAAAGCCGGTAGCAATAACGGTAATCTTAATTTCTCCTGACATCGCTTCATCAATAATTGCCCCAAAGATGATATTGGCATCGGGATCAGCGGCTTCGGTGATGGCTTTGGCCGCTTCATCAATTTCATACATTCCCATATCAGTGCCGCCGGTGATGTTAAAAAGAATTCCTTTAGCGCCGTCAATCGAAAGTTCCAGCAAAGGCGAATCAATCGCCGCCCGGGCGGCGTCAATAGCTCGATTGTCGCCGGAGGCTCGGCCAATTCCCATGAGGGCTGAACCGGCGTCTGACATAATTGTCCGAACATCAGCAAAATCAACATTAATAATTCCATGTAAAGTAATAAGATCGGAAATTCCCTGAACGCCCTGACGAAGGACATCGTCAACAATTCCAAAAGCATCAAACAAAGAAGTCTTTTTATCAACAATTTGTAAAAGCCGATCATTGGGAATAGTAATTAAGGTATCAACTTTATCTCTTAATTCTTCGACTCCCAATTCAGCAATCTTCATCCGGCGCTGACCTTCGAAGCTAAAAGGTTTAGTAACCACCCCGACCGTTAACGCCCCCAATTCTTTGGCAATCGAAGCCACCATTGGTCCAGCGCCGGTGCCAGTACCGCCGCCCGAACCGTAGGTGACAAAAACCATATCAGAACCCTTGAGGGATTCGTAGACTTCGTCTTTGTTTTCCTCGATGGCTTTTCGTCCAAGCTCAACATCAGAGCCGGCGCCCAACCCCCGAGTTGTCTCTTTGCCAATTTGGATTTTAATCGGTGATTGATTATGAACAAGAGCTTGAGCATCGGTGTTAACGGCAATAAATTCTACCCCCTTTAATTTATGAGCAATCATTCGATTAACCGCATTGCCGCCCGAACCCCCTACTCCTACGACTCTAATCGTTGCAAAGGTTTCAATTTCGGAAGCTTTATTCATAAATATTCCTCAAGTTATGGTAAAAATTGTCTGAAAAATCCCTTCGCCTTATCAATGATATTATATTTTCTTCCCGGGCCAGAAAAAGCATTTTTATCGGCATTTTCAAAACCGTAGAGCATTAAACCTACACTTGTAGCATACACAGGGTCAGAAAGTTTGTCAACAAAACCGCTCGTTTCCAGGATCTGTTTACCGGCTTGGGCTGGCAAGCCCAAATAGTCTTTTGTTGACTCGACTAAATCTTCTAACTTACTACCCCCGCCTGTCAAGACCACCCCAGCGGGAAGCATGCCGCCCTTGCCAATTTTTTTAAGTTCTGCCGCCACTAAGGCAAATATTTCTCCAAGTCTGGCTTGAACTATTTCTGAAACATAGCGTCTTTCAATCCTTTGGTTTTCTCCCGGGTCAAACTGGGATAAGGCAATAGTTTCCGCCTGGCGGATTTTTTCCGGGATCGCCGAAGCATATTTCATTTTGATTTTTTCAGCAATTTCCACTGAAGTCCGAAGCCCAATGGCTAAATCATTAGTAATGTGGGATGAACCAATCGGCAGGACGACTCCATGTAGGAAATGATTTTCTTCATAAACGACTAAAGTGGTTGTTCCACCGCCAATATCCAAAAGAGCCACCCCGATTTCCCGCTGTTTTTTGGTCAAAAGACTATTGGCTAAAGCAAGTCCCGAAAAGACCAAATCATCAATTTCTAAACCGGCTTGATAAAGACAATTACTTAAATTTTTAATTGCTGAAGTCGCCGCGCCAATGACAATAGTTTCTGATTCCAGGCGGATACCGGTCATACCCGAAGGATCGGCAATCCCCGTTTGACCATCAACTATAAAGGACCGCGGGATAACATGGAGGATTTCCCGATTAGGCGGTAACGCCACTGTCCGGGCAGCTTCAATCACCCGGGAGATATCTGAAGGGGTAATTTCGCCGTCTGCCCGGGCGACCGCTACTACTCCTTTAGAAATTGTCGAGGTCAGATGCGGTCCGGAAAGCCCGACGACTGCCGAACGAATTTCCCGGCCAGAAATGGTTTCCAGTTTTTCAATAGTTTCAGAAATCGCCGAGACTGTGTCTTCAATGTCGACAACCGTCCCTCGGCGAACGCCAGTATTAGGGACTTTAACAAAACCGGCAACATTGATTAAACCTTCTTCAATATGTCCGCAGGTCGCCGCAACTTTAGATGAACCAACATCTAGACCGACATAAAAATTATCCCTTGCCATTCTGGTGTAACCCTCCTTGTAATCTTTCCCCTCTTTGGGATTTAATTAATTATATTGTAACAAAATTTAATGATGTTTACCAATAAGATGGCTTAAAGAGTGATCGATGAGTTTTTGAAATAACACTGGATTATATAAAGCATTTTTTAAGATAAAAATATCGCCCAAAAGGATTTTCGGCGGATTTTTTTTATTTTTAATTTTGGGAATATCTTTAAGATTTTTCCAGATGGGAAAACTTAAAACTTGGGGTAAATATTCTTTATTACGATATTTTTTATTTAAAGCCCGCATTTTTTTAGAATCTGCGGCAGTGATATTTACTACTGGCTGAAAATTGTCATATTGATTATTAAAGAAGGAAAATACTGCTTTACGGGCGATTTTTACTGAATTGTCAGATAAATTTTTTAAGTTGATTTGAGGAGCCGTCATTTGCTTAGATTTTCTTTAACTATTTGGGAGATTTGCGCCCCGTCAGCTTTACCTTTTAATTCTCCCATAAGAATTCCCATGACCTTGCCAATATCTTGAGGGCTTTTGGCGTTGGTTTTGGCAATCGCTTCTTTGACCTTAATAACAATATCATCACGCGACATTTGTTCTGGTAGGTATTTTTTTAAAACGCCAATTTCTCCTTCTTCTTTTTGGGCTAATTCCTGCCTCTTTGCTTGGCGATAAATTGAAATTGATTCTCTACGAGACTTAATTTCTTTTTGGATAAGGGCAATAATATCTTGATCTTGAGGATCTTTTTTATTGGCAATTTGCCAATTATGAAGATTGGCTTTGAGCATTCTAAGGGTGTTGATTTCTATCTCGTAGTGGTTTTTTATCGCTGTCGTCAGATCCGCCTCAATTGTTGCAATTAGTGTCATATATTTATCATTTGGATATTAAGATTTGGTGGTTGATCATTTGTTCAATAGCCTCTTTTTATTTTTTTCCTAACCATTTTCCGGCGGGCGGATTCCCTGATTTTTTCGCGGGAAATTGATTTTTCCCGAAAGCGTCTTTTTTTAATTTCAGTTAAAAGCCCAGATTGCTGGATATCACGAAAAAACCTTCGAAGCATTACCTCAAAAGGTTCACCTTGTTGATAATTTTTTCTTTGATAAACTGAATTTTTCAAACTCAATCACCTCGCCTTCATTCCATTAATTAAGTAATTATCTTCTATTATTATAACCTAAAAATATCTAATGGTCAACTCTAATTTTTCATAACTTCCCGCCGCCGAGCAAATGAAGATGTAAATGGGGAACAATTTGGCCCGAGTCTGGTCCGGTATTAAAAACCAAGCGATAGCCGCTTCGATCGATTTTTTTCTCTTTTGCGATTTTTTGCGCCGCCAGCACCAATTTGCCAACCAGTTTAGAATCAACAGCTTTAAGATGGTTTACTGATTCAAGATGTTTTTTGGGGATAATTAAAATATGAATTGGCGCCTTGGGAGCAATATCATCAAAAGCAATTATCTCTTGGTCTTCATATTCAATTTTTGCCGATAATTTTTTTGCGGCAATTTGGCAAAAAATACAATCAGTCATTTTAAGGATTTCCTTTTAGATATTTAACCCAATTATTTTTAATCCACGCTTTCTCAAGTTTTAATAGATCCGATAGTCCACGATCCACCATCTCCCGGCGGACGACACCGCCAGCATGGGGATAAGGGTGAAATTGATTATGAGGAGAAAAAAAACCGTGAGCATAATGAGTCAGCTCGTGAGCCAAAACCCCGTCAATGACAAATTCAGGGATTTGGGGATCCTGAAAATGTCCGTTTATGGTGATGATAGTATTGGGATTGGTTTTACGGCGGCCAAATTTAATTGAACCCAAACGAGTTTTAGCTTGCTGGCCAAATTTGACCACCACATTATTTGCCAAAGGCACATCGGCAAAATATCTTTGCCAAATCATTTGCAGTCTTAATTTTAACCAGCGGTTGTCACGGTCCATATATTTTAAATTATAATAAACGTTTGTTTTAGTGTACTAAAAATATAAGATTATGACAATTAAAGAAAATCCCCCCTCCCCTGCGGGTGTACCGGTCCACTCAACAGGATCATAGGGGGGGTCAAAGATCGTCCCGGCCAAAAGATCTGGCGGGAGCAAAGTTTACACACCATCCCTTAACGGGATGGATGATTGGCACAGAACTTTCCCTGAGGCGCTAAGGGGAGTTCTGGACCGGCTAATGATGCGGTATTCCCACTGATGGTGGGTTGCATATAGCTCGGTGTGTTAGGCCTCGGAATAATGTGGACTAATGTTTCGGATTGCGCCTCTCGCCGTATTCTAGTGACCCCGTAAGCATATGTGCCATGGCCATATGCTCGGAGCCGTTCATTGGGGCGGCCTGGCCATACAACCATAGCTTATGACTTACCGCTTGTGGCTATAGTTATTGATGACCCTCGGAAAGCATGCACATCATCGGTTTTGAGTGATTTGGCTTTCACCCTGCTCCCCCGAAGAATGAACATACTTTGCGAGAACTTACCCCACATTTATATTTTAGAACAAATAACCCAATTATGTCAATACTTTTTCGGTCTTTTAAATTTATAGTACTTTTTGCCTTTTAAATTTTGGGGCATAAATTCGAGGGATTTTTGGAATTTAGGATCATCTGACCACATATAACCCTTGCCATAACCCAAATCCTTCATCAAATCCGCTACAGGATTTCTTAGATGCAACGGCACTGGCTCTAATCTTTTTTCATCAATATCTTTTAATGCCGCCTGAAGTCCGTCATAACTTGCACGCGATTTTGAGGCCGTGGCTAAATAGGTAGCAGTCTGGGCTAAAATAATCCCCGCCTCTGGCATTCCCACCATATGAACCGCTTGCATGCAAGCGGTTGCCACTACTAAGGCCGTTGGTGAAGCATTACTAATATCTTCAGAAGCAAAAATCACCATTCGTCGGGCGATAAAAACCGGATCTTCGCCAGCTTTAATCATTCTTGCTAACCAATACAAAGCCGCATCCGGGTCAGAACCCCTCATTGATTTAATAAAAGCTGAAATTGTGTCATAATGCCAATCGCCTTTTTTATCATAATAAATTGCTTTCTTTTGGACCGCTTCTTCGGCAACTTTTAAATCAACCTTATTAGAAGTAAAACAAGCCAATTCTAAAGCATTGAGAGCGGTTCGGGCATCACCGTTGGCTTTTTGGATAATAAAATCTAATGCCTCTTTTTGAAAATTATGTTTTGGAAAATAAGTTGACGCCCGTTTAATTAGGATGGCAATTTCCTGTTCAGAAAGCGAGTTAAAAACAAAAACCTGTGAGCGGGAGATTAGAGGGGCGTTGACTTCAAAGGCGGGATTTTCAGTGGTAGCGCCGATTAGAATGATTGTTCCCTTTTCCACATAGGGCAAAAAGGCATCTTGCTGAGCCCGATTAAAACGATGAATTTCATCGACAAAAAGAATCGTCCGTCGGGAGTTAAATTTTAATCTCTCGGAAGCTTGCTTGGTAATCCGGCGAATGTCGGCTATCCCGGCAGTAACGGCGCTAAATTCCTCAAAATGAGATTTAGTATAGTAAGCGATGATGCGCGCCAAAGTGGTTTTTCCCGATCCGGGCGGACCCCATAAAATAATTGAAGTGATTTCCCCCTGTTTAATCATTTTAGTGAGAGGTTTTCCAGGACCAATAATATGTTTTTGACCAACAAAATCCTTTAAAGTTTTTGGTCGCAGTTTTTCCGCCAAGGGAGCAATTTTGAAACTATCATCTTCTAATTTTTGGGAGAATAAATCAGTTCTATTCATAGTATTTACCATTATACCAAAAATTTAATTAAATTAAAAAAAGCCCTTTCAGGCATATTCAAAAATATCCTCCCCAAGAAAAAAGGCTTCTTTAGGGAAAACAGTTTAAGCTATATAAACTTGATCATCTTCTCGGACTTTATCCTCGACTTTGATGCCGACAACATCGCCTTTTTTGGCCTCTTGAACATCTGTGTGATTAATCTGAATTGAATCGACTGTTTGTTCAATGTCAGTCGTATGGCCTTGAATTTTAATTTTGTCAGAGACTTTCAAGGTATCGCTTAATTTAACAATTCCTACTCCAAGTTTTGAGTAATAGTGTTCTATCTTCCCAATGGGTTTTTCTTTAGCCTCTTTTTTTGTTGGCAATTTCCTCACCTCCCTTCTTACCATTATCGTACTATGGGACTTGACAAATGTCAAAACATGTGTTATAATACGGAGTTCTTCTGCTTAAGGGCGGAAGAATTTTTTAAATCCTTAATTTTGTCTGTCAGGTCTCTTCTATGGGTTTTATGGAAGGGATGCGGACAACGATAAAATTTAGGAAAAAGGTCAAGTAAATATGTTAGTTTCTATTACTACTTATTTGGTTTCTGGTTTCGAGGGTTTTCAGGATTTAGCAACAAAAATATTTGCTAAAGTCCAGCCCTATTGGAAAAAAATTTCTATCGCTGGTATGGCTTTGAAAGTCTTAGTTGTAATGTCATTCTTAGCAATAATGCCGGTTAATAGTCAGAAACCCGGCCGCGATGCTTATCAGACGGCCGTCAAAATTGATACCTCAAATCTAATGCTTGTTAAAGAAAAAGATCGTCAAGTAGAGATTAATTCAGGTCAAGCTGAAATTGACGCTCGAAGAAAAGTTGTTGCCTATCATTCTAATGAGCAAATTTTTCAACCCGTTTCTGGCGTGGAAAACTTCATTGGTTTGTATAAAGACGCTGCTTCCCGCTTCGGAATTCCTTGGGAAGTCTTAGCCGCGGTTCACTATGTGGAAACTGGCGCTTCCGGTTCAACCGGTAAGGGTTCCTATGCTGGCGCTCGCGGTCCGATGCAGTTTATGCCTGGTACCTGGCGAGCTTACGGTGTTGACGGAAATGGCGACGGTGCCGCTGATATCACTGATGTTAATGATGCGGTCTACGGGGCGGCTAATTTGTTGGCTGCCGGTGGTGCCGCTGAAGGTAACATTGACGCCGCTTTGTTTAACTATAACCATGCCGGCTGGTATGTCGAAAAGGTCAAAGATGTCGCTTCTTCAATTCAGTAAAGAGTGAAGCCGATGTCCCAAAAGAGCCCCTCTCTCGCCTCTTCGGCGGACGGGCTCTTTTTGGGTTGACAAAATTAGTACATTTGATATAATGTAGTCGGATAATTACTTGAATCTGAGGTGATTCAGATGGTGAAAGTGCTGTCGGAACATCTATTTCTCTTTCTGTTTTTGGGGTGGGTAGTTTTTCTCGCAATCTGGTATGGTATACGTGAATTAGTAGAAAGGCGGTACGAAAGGGATAAGAAGCTCCGCGAGTGGTACGACGACATGAAGAATTGGTCATCATGGCGAGGTGACAGACATTAATTATAGGCGAAGACGAAGGGCCGCGGAAAGAAATACTCAGGAGCCGGAGGAAATGACCTGCATAGATCATGACAACTTCGGCCCGTATTAGCTTCGGTAAGCAAGGGGGTGATCGACGATGAGAGTTCAGTCTGACACTCGCGGACCAGAAGTAATCACCGTTATTGAGGTGGATAAGCTTCCGCCTGACCCGGATGAACTAAGGGCGAGGATGGAGTGCGAGAGGAGTATTTTCAGGGCGAATCGCCAAAAGCCGTTTAGAATACCGTTTTCTCCGAATTTGCCTCCGCTACGACCATCCGCCCATACATAGGATCTTACGATCCCAAACCCGTCTCGACCTTTGTTGAGGCGGGCTTTTCTGTATGGATATTTACAACCTTTTAGTAACATCTACGCGGTGTTACTTTTTATTTTTTAGGGAAAAATTATCATACTACGTAATATTTAGATAGTGAGATTGGGTCAATACAATGTGTCTGGGCTTGACAAACCGATTAACCTGTGCTATAATTAGATTTCTTCTGCTAATGGGCGGAAGATTTTTTGTTTTAGAAAAAAAATGAAAAAATTACCAAAGAAAATTTATCGTTTTATCAGAAGCCGCCTACGGCGAGCCTCGCTTTTAGCGGGAAATTCCCAGCGGATTTCGAGTTTATTAGTGGTCTCAAAATTAATATCTGTCTTCTTTATTTTCGCAGTTTTACCGATCGGAAGTATTGAAACTCCCCGTTCATCTTACCAGACGGCCGTCAAATTAGATACCCAAAGTTCTAATCTCCTATCTTTAAATAATAGCAATATTAATATTCAAACCGGTCGTTCGAGAGCCGATTTGCAAGCCTTAGGTTTATCCCACGACCCCGAAGAAATAAAAATTCTTATCCAGGAGGTCGCTCCGGCCTATAATCTTGACTGGCGTTTGGTTTATGCGATAGGCTACCATGAATCCGGAAATTTCAACTCGTCTTTAGCCAGGCGCAACAATAACTTTTTTGGTCGTAAAGCATCTTACGGCGGTTATGCCTCTTGGCCAACGCCCGAAGAAGCAGTCCGCAATCAATGCGAGTACTTAAAAACCCGATATTTTGATCGAGGATTAAATTCTCTTGCCGCTATTAATCGGGTTTACGCTGAAGATATCTCCTGGAAATATGCTGTTGAATCGGTCATGAATTCGCTTTAAGCCGGATTTTCACCAGTTTCTACTTCTATTTTATCAAAGACCTCCGGCGGGACGATTTCGTACCAAAATTGGCCCGGTAAAAAAGAGATCTCCTGACCAG
>JBBUEO010000019.1:0-9995 GCA_038056915.1 Patescibacteria group bacterium | reverse complement strand
TACAAAGAATCGCCAAATCTTTACCCCTTAAAGGGATTTGGATTGTGGCGATCCTTTTTATTTAATTTAGATTTTAGACGACTTCAGTCGCCTGACCTTCATCAAGGGGTTTTTCAGCCTTTTCGCTGGTTTTTTCTTCTGATTTTGCTTCGTGTCCTTCGCGTCCGCCTTCAGGTTCAATGATTTTTAAGTTGACGCGAGCGTTGTTTTTGGCGCCCAAGACTCTCAGAAGAATGCGAATGGCCTTAGCGGTGCGACCTTCCTTACCGATGATTTTTCCCATATCTTCCGGATGAACTGAAAGTTCGATTAAAACTCCCATTTCATCAACTGTTCGTTTGGTTTTGACATCTTCAGGATGATCAACAATCGCTTTGACGGTCTGTTCGACAAATTCTTTATCAGCATCAGCCATGTTTGCTCCCTTTAACTTATCTTGAAAGCAGTTCGACCGAAACGCTTCGCGTTTTTTAACAACGCTTGCGTTGCTCTTCTGCTACTTTTTCCAAAACTTTATATTCAGATGTGTTAAGTCTCTGACAAAGACCGGGAAATGTTTTCTATTTATATTATAACAGAATATCATACATTTTTGCTAATGTCAAGTCAGGCTTGATTAATATTCCGTTTGGCGAGATTGAGCCAGGTATTTTATCATTTTACGATTTTTCTTTTTCAGCCGGTTTCTCTTCGGAATGATTTTCTTTTTTCTCGGCTGGCTTTTCTTCTTGTTTTTCTACTTTTTCAGCCTCTTCCACTTTTTCTTCTTTAATTGATTCTTCAGCCGCTTCTTGGAGCTTATCTTCGGCTGGTTTTTCCGCTTTTTCCGCTTCAACCTGTTTTTCAAAAGCTTCTTTTTGAGCTTCTTTTTTAGCCTGCTCTTCAGCTCTTTGTTTTTCTTCTTGAGTTTTTTTAACTTCCAATTCTTTTTTAGACACGGGCCGGAATTTTTTAATGACAATTAATTTATGTTTGAGACCCTGCTTGGTTAAAATTTTTGCCACCGTGTTCGACGGTTTTGCGCCCTTATTTAACCAATCAAGAGTTTTTTGATTATCTAAAACTATTGCTTTGGTATGCGGATTAAAATTTCCCAACATTTCTAAATATTGGCCATAAATTGGGGCGCTTTTATTAGCTACTACTATTCGGTAGTTTGGCTGACCTTTTTTGCCAGTACGGCGCAGGCGAATTGTAAGCATTTATTATTATCCTTTCAGGATATATTATAGAAAATGTCAAAGATTTTGTCAATTTTAATAGTTAATATATTTTAATTTTCTTGAACCATGTTGGTTTTTTATTGCGAAAGCCGCGCAAAAATTGGGAAAATTTCATTAGCTTTTTACCTTCTGGCTGAATTACATCAATAACTAATTGGTTATTTTCTAAATGGGACCGATGAATAATTAAACGTTTTTTATTGATAAAAGTATAGGAACCCGGCCAGGGGTAAAAAGCGCGAATTTGACGTTCAATTACTTTGGGCGATTTTTTCCAAGAAATTTCTCCGTCATCTTTGGTGAGTTTTCGAGTTTTACTTGCCCCGGTTTCATTTTGAGGGATTGGTTCAAGTTGACCCGAGACGATTTCCGGCAGGATTTTAATTAATAATTTTAAACCCAAAGTAGATAGACGATCTTTTAAAGTCAGATAATTATCATTATCTAAAATTTGAGTTTTAATTTGAGCTAAAATTGCCCCGGCATCAATTTTAGATGACATTTGGATGATGGTTATGCCGGTTTTTTTGGCTCCACTGATTATAGCAGATTGAATTGGCGAGGGTCCGCGGAATTTTGGAAGCAAAGAAGGATGAATATTTAAGGCGGCTGTTGTTGCTTGATTTAATATATTATCAGGAATTTTATGACCAAAATCAGCGCATATAAGCAGGGGATATTTGTTTTTAAGTTGAGCTGGTAAATTATCGGTTAAATTTTCGACTTCAAAATATTTTTTACCAAACATTTTAGCTATTTGCGCGACGGCCGTCAATTTAGTAAGTTTATTGCGTCCAGCAATTTTTGATTTTTCGGTAATGATATCTAAATTAAATCCAAGCAGTATGAGTCCTTTTAAAATAATCGCGGCAAATTCGCCGGTGCCAAAAAAGAGAATTTTTACATTTTTAAGTTTAGGGAATTTTGTAAAAAGCTGTTCTTGGCAACGCTGAGTAAATAAAATCCCATTTAAATGATCAATTTCGTGCTGAATCACTCGAGCCAAAACTCCTTTAGGAGCAATTTTAATTTTTCGCCCATTTTGGTCTTGATATTGCATTTTTAGAACTGATGGTCTTTCTACCTCAAGCTCAATTTGGGGGATAGATAGACAGCCTTCTTCAAAACTTTCCTTGTCTTTTGATTGTTGGGCAATTTTGGGATTAATAATGATTGTTAAAGGTATATGGCTTTTATTTTCCGGATCCTTATATTCAATTAAAATTAAACGATTATCAAAACCAACTTGATTAGCCGCCAAACCAATGCCGCCTTCTTCTCTTAAGACTTTCAACATGATGTTTATTTGAACATTAAGATTATCACCAAATGAAATGATTTTTTTAGTCTTTTGATTAAGGATCGGATTGGGGACTGTAATTATTGGAAGAGTTTTCATAGTATTATTATTTTAACAAAATTTTAAAGAATATTCAATGGATCGACATCAAGAATCCAACCTTTAGAAAGAGATTTTAAAAATTCTTTTTCTTCATCAGATAACTTTTTGACAGGACGAATTTTTATGATAATTTGCCGGCGGAATTTCCCTCGTTCTTTCTTAATAAACGGCCAATAAGGCGGTGAAACGCTCGATTGGTTATCACTGACAGTTTGTTTTAGCATTTCATAAACTCTTTGGGTCTCTATATTTACTTGTACTTCATCTTGATTTTTATAAAGTAGGCGAATGATCCTGACAAATGGCGGGAAAGAGAATTTTTTCCGATTGATCATTTCATCTAAAAAAAATCTTTCATAATCTAAGCGGGCAAGACTTTTAAATAAGTAATTTTGAGGCAAATGAGTTTGAATAATTCCCCTCTCACCTACTTTTAAGAATTTATAAAAGGTGGAGAAGTTTTTTTCACTTGAGGAAAAATCAGGAAAATTCAGTCCTTGGTCAGCGTCAATTATTCCTACCAGACCAATATTGGGTAAATTAAATTTCAAAGCAAAAGTAGTGACAATGGCAATTTGCCAGCTTTTTTGGATATTTGATTCATAGATTTCTTTTTCGATTTTGACAATATTGATTTTAGGAAAAAGGTCAGTGAGAAATTTTTTAAGTCGGCTGGTACCTATACCCATCGGCTTAAGATTAATGCCTTGGCATTTAGGACATTTTTCGGGATGAGGAAGATTAATCTGACAATGAAAACATATATTTTGAAATTTTTCTGGTATAAGCGGCAAGCCGCATTTTGGGCAATGAGCAATCCAGTCGCAATCAAGACAAGAAAATTTGGTACCTTCGCCTTTCCGGTTTAAAACTAAAAGAATTTTTTGGTTATTTTGTAGAGTATAGTCAATTTGTTTTTCTAAAGTATTTGAGATGATATATTTTTCATAATTCATATCAACGATTGTTATTTTTGGTAAAATTACAGGCATTTTAATTTTTAAAAGCTTAAAATCTCCCTTTAAAGCACGATTAAATGTTTCTATCCGAGGCGTTAGAGACCCTAAAATCAAATTGACGGCCGACAATTGAGATAATTTTTCTGCTGCTTTAACAAAATGAAAACGCGGGGAACGGCTGTTTTTAAAAGTCTCATTTTCTTCTTGATCAATAATAATTAACCCTAAATTTTTGACTGGGGCAAAAAGAGCTGATTGCGAGCCAATGATAATTTTTGGATTATTTTGGCGAATAAGATCCCATTTTCGCCAACGCTCGGAACGCGTCATTCTAGCATGTAAAATTTCAATCGAATTTTTAAAATATTTGCTAAAATAAGGGATTAAGGACAAATCCGGCAATAAAATTATAACTGATTTTTGTTTGGCAATGGTATTGTTAATGGCTTTAAGATAAAATTGCATTCGTGAAGAAAAATCAGCCACTATCAAATATTTTTTATAAGATTTATTTTTAGTATTTGAGGTATGAGGAAGATTTTTATTAATAAAAGATATTTTTTTAATTATTCGTTTTGCTGGTGGAACAATATTTTCAAATAAAGTTTTGCTTAATGGCTCCAGATAATAATCGGCCATCCAGCAGGCAAGTTTGAGATGAATTTCATCAACAGCGGGAACCGGGTCTATCACCTCAGAAATAGGCTTGAGGATATTAATGGGGGATGAGCGTTTGATATCAACAACAATTCCTTCGATATCTCGACCATGAAAGGGGATTTTTACTAAAATCCCTGCTTTAACTTGAGGAAGAATTTCCGGCGGAATCGAGTAATCAAAAATAGTTTCTTTTTGAGTGCGGATTTTAGGGACAATTTGAGCAAGCTGCATCAGTTTTCCTTATATCTATGGACTTGAAATCGAAATAATGAGACCTTTTCATTGGGTAAAATTCCGGCTTTTTGTCGGGAAATTTCGAGCTGATAGCCAACATCGTCAACTCCCTCTAAATCCGGCAGTAATAATCCGGTGCGGCCGTCAGCTGATTTAACAATCACCCCGTATTTTTTCGTATCTAATAATTTTTCCGAATCAATGGGCTCCGGGGCAGATAAAATATCAACCGAAATATCCAAATTTGCAATTTCTTCTTTAGAAATAGGTAAAAATCGCGGGTCGCGGCAAGCGGAAATGGCATTATTGATAATTTCATAAGCTAAATTTTTGCAAGTTGGCAGAATTGTCCCAATACAACCTCGAAGCTCGTTACTTCCTTTAAGGTGGATTGAAACAAAGCATCCAGCCTTTTGACTATTAAGACTTTTAAATTTAACTTGCGGATCAAAAATCTCTCCATTTTTCAAATAAGCCTGAATAGCTTTTTTAGCAAGTTGAAGATTTTCATTCATAAAATTACTTCAATCGATAATTAAAGACTAAGTAGCCGACCCCAAAAGGACCTTCGTATGAAAGCAATTCGCCTTTAGGATGTATATTTTCTAAAGCGCCAAGAAGAATAAGAATAGAACGATAGCCGCATTCGCCAGCATCTTCAACAAATCCTTCGTCATAATCAATGATTTCTTGCATCTTACTATTTTTTAAATCATTGATAAGCTTTTTATCAAATTCTTTGCCAGCCTCTGAATAACCGTTGGGGGCACCTTGAATTAGCCGATGGGAAAGATCGCCGGAAGCAACAATTCCCACGCGACCCGGATATTTGGCAATGACTTTTGCAATTATTCGGCCGAAGGACAAATGGGACTGACGGTCCAGATTGGAATAGGCAATTGGGATTACTTTAAAAGCAGATTCTTGCTGGAGGCTAAGATAATATAACGGCACCATCAAGCCGTGGTCAAGCTCAAAAAATTCCCCGCCATTATCATAAAGTAAAGTTTTAAGATCAGACGTATTTGCTTCTTGATCGATTAAGCCGGCTAATTCTTGATTATTTTGAAATTCCATCATGATATCCGGAGCGCCAAAATGAGAAAAGGTCCCAAAAAGTTTTTTCATCCCTGAAATATTAAAGCAATCGGGATAAACTAAAGCGTGGGGTGAAATGATAATTAGAGTTTCAATTTCCGCTTCATTAAAAATATTGGCTAATTTTTTCATGGCCTGAATGGTTTGACCAACTTTTTGCAAATCTTGGGGACTGCCAATTCCCGGCATAATTATTGGCGGATGGGGAGAAATGGCAGCGAAATTAAGACTCATCAGTTCCTTTCTTGGTCTTATTATAACAAAGGAAATAATTTATTCAATTATACCGATTTGAGCACACCTACGCGGTGTTCCTTAGTAGGTTAAACTACATTGAAAAATTCTCAAATTTTATTAATAGTTGACAGCGGCAGAGAGAGAGTTAAATGGAGATAGGATGAGAAAATTTCTAATTAACGTAATTAATCTAATTGACTTAATTATTCTAAGAAAAAACAATATTTAATATAAGTTCCGCCAAATTAGCGGGAAGAAAGAAGAAAATTATGCCAAGACCAGAAACCGGGCCAGTAGGGGGGGAAGATTTAGAAAAGTCTACTTTAACCCCCAAAGAAGAAGTTTCTAGTTTAGAATTAGAAGCTCGGAAAATTTGGTCTTCAGATTTTTTTCAGAGAAAATGGATTGAGGCAGTCCGGCGCGAAAGGTACGCACCTACTCCGGCAGATATGCGGGAAAAATTAGATAGGAAAGAATATGATGAACTTCGTTTTGATTTATTACATTATTTAGATATAGGGGAGATAGTTAACAAGTGTAAATCAGTATTAGGTGATAAACGTGCCCCAATTAACCAATATCAGTTGGGAAAGGAGATCAGAAAGAACCCAAATTATTTAGAAGACAATGGAGTGACAATTTCAGATGAAGAAAAGGATTTGATTCAAATCAGTCAAAGAATCGAAGATACAGAAACTTTGGAGGGCGGTTCTCATCGCCTATCAGATAAATTTAGAAAAATTTTTCCCGAAACCAAAGATTTTAATTATATAGCAGATCTAGCAGTTGCGGTTGTAGACTCTAGAGAAGAATTACAGCCAAGCGGAGCTAAATTGATTGAGCTGTCACACAAGAAAGGCACGCCAGCTGTTATTGTATCTGGCCATCACGCTAAGGGTCAATGGGGTGCAGTTGCCGTTAATGAGTTGCTTGAGAATCGAGGGTTTATTACAAGAACTAGTGGTTATTATAAAGAACAGGGCTATATGGGAAGACCGCCTAATACTGATCTTTTTGTAATACCCAAAACGCCCCATCCAGATTTATATCCTGAACTTTACGACCTTCTTGGTTCAGATGATATTGAAGCAACTGTTAGGAAAATTGATGAGGATGAAGATCTAAAATGGCAATTAAATTCTCTTAAAGTAGCGAGTGACGGGTTGCAATTAGTTCTCGATAGAATAAAATCTAAATCAAAAAAAGAAAGAAATGTAAGAATATTATTAGTTGATGATAATCCTCGAGTAATTAATACTTTTAGAGCAGTTTTTCATCATGAAATTTCAAGAAGGGAAGTAAATTTTGTTTTCGCTAGGGATCTGCAATCTGCGATGCGATTATTAGAACAAAGAAAATTTGATGGTGTCATATCAGACTTATATTATCCCTCGAAAACTAGTTCAGGTGATAAGACCACAGGAGAGGAGGTACTAATGGAAGTGATGTTACAATATTTACCTGCTAAAAAAGCCAGAGTATTGCTTAACCGGGCTAAGGCTATGCAGAGACAATACGAAGATGTCCTAAAAGAGGGATATGAACAATTGTCAAAATGGTTTAATATGTAAAAGGGGACAGTTCTCAAAATAAAGCTAAATCAGTAATTTTAAGATGTGATTTTTTAATTTTGCATTTTTCAAATATTCCCCAAATGCACCCATTTTAGCCCGGATTTTTTGCCGAGGGATTCGGCGAGTTTGAGGGTTTCGATTGGAGTAATGGGCGTATCAGTCATTTTGTAAGCTGGGAAAAAGCGGGAAATGTGCCAGGGGATATTTTTTGAAATGCCGGCTAAAAATTTTGCAATTTCCGATAGCTGTTTTTGATCGTCGTTGACGCCGGGGATAATTAAAGTTGTCACCTCAAGATGAATCTTTCGTTTAAAAATCTCACGGATATTTTCTAAAACCGGCTGAAGTTTTGCCCCGGAATATTTTAAATAATTGTTCTCATCAAAACCTTTAAGATCAATATTGACGGCATCTAAATAGGGCGTAATCAAATCCAAAGTTTCTTTGGTCATATAGCCGTTGGAGACCCAGACATTTTTAAGGCCTTTTTGGTGAGATAGTTTCATAGTGTCCAAAGCAAATTCCAAAAAGATCGTTGGTTCGGTGTAGGTGTACGAAATCGAAGGACATTTGTTTTTTAGAGCATCGTTGACAATTTGCTCGGGCGTCATTTCCACGCCGATTTTGTTGGTAATTTCGTTTCGATCCGGGCCTTCTTTAGAGCATTGAGAAATATCATAATTTTGGCACCAAGGGCAGCGCATGTTGCAGCCGACGGTGGCAACTGAAAGAGAAAAAGTTCCCGGCATAAAGTGATATAAAGGCTTTTTTTCGATTGGATCAATGTGCTCGGCAATCACTCGGCCATAAACTAAAAGATAAAGCTTTCCTCGCTGATTTTCTCGTACCCCACAAAGACCGCGCTTGTAAGGAGCAATTCGGCAGCGGTGGTTGCAGGTTTGACACTCAATATAGTCACCGGATTTTTTGTAAAGATAACATTCTTTCATATAATAATCTGTATTTTATTCCACGAATTTTACTATTCACGAATCGATACAAATTTTATTATTGTGAATTGACGAAATATTATTCCTATATTTAATTATATTATATCAGATATGATAAAATTATGTTATGACAAAGAGATTATTTATTGCGATTGAGATTCCAGAGGAAATTAAAAAAGAATTACTGAAAATCCAACAGCAATTTTATAGTTCTGGGGCGAAATTGGTAAAACCAGAACATATGCATTTAACTATGATATTTTTAGGAGAGGTAGAAAAGGTATGGATAAAAGAAATTTCAGAAATTTGTCAGAAAGTAGCTATTAATTTCCAGCCATTTTATATTCATTTAACTGGCTTGGGAGCTTTCCCAAAGAGTCATTGCCCTCATACAATTTGGGTTGGAATTGAAAAATCGAACCAACTCATACTTTTACAAAAAGAGATATCTTGGGAACTGATACATAAGAAATTTAAAATAGAAGAAAGACCTTTTGCGCCCCATCTAACTATTGCCAGACTCAAAAAACCAATTAATATCCAGGAATATTTAGAAAAAAATATTTCAATTGATTTAGGTTCTTTTCAAGCAAAGGAATTGGTTTTATTTCAGTCAGAATTGTTTCCGGAAGGTCCAAGACATACAGCGATTAAAGTATTTCCCATTTAAATTTGCTTGATTATGGAGGCAGAATGTTTCAAGATCGAAGGGAGGCAGGTCAAAAGTTATCAGAAAAGTTAGAAGAAAAATATCCGAGAGTCGAAAATGGTCTTGTTTTGGCTTTGCCTCGCGGCGGGGTGGTTTTGGGTAAAATTATTGCTCAAAAATTAAACCTTCCTTTAGATATCATTGTTACCCGAAAAATCGGCGCCCCAGGAAATCCCGAATACGCTGTTGCGGCAGTTTCTGATCACGAAATAATTATCAGTCCCCGGGAAAATCCCAATCCTGAATATTTAGAACAAGAAGCTTCTAACCAAAGACGAGAAATTCGAAGAAGAGAAAAAATTTTTCGAATGTCAAAACCGTCTCTTGAAATTAAAAACAAAACTATTTTTTTGGTTGATGATGGTTTAGCTACCGGCTTAACTATGGAGGTGGCAATTCGAGAAATTCGAATTAAAAAGCCGAAAGCAATTATTTTGGCAGTGCCAGTGGCGCCACCAGAAACTGCTAAAAGATTAGTCAGTCAAGTTGATGAAAGTTTGATTTTAGCAATTGAACCAAATTTTTTTGCCGTTGGCCAGTTCTACAAATATTTTCCCCAAATAAGCGATCAGCAGGTTAAGAACCTAATGAAAGATTAGTCCTTGCAATTAATGAGACTATTTTTAAAGCCAGGGGATTTTTGACTAATCCGGCTGATTCAAAAGGGAAAACTACTAACCACGCCCGGCCTATAATATTTTTTTTGGGAACCGAACCCCATTCTCGCGAATCCGAAGAGTGTTCACGATTATCACCCATAACAAAATATTCATCTTGGGATAAATTTTGCTTGAAAGTTGGCAGTGCTGAAGGTAGAGCTGTTATTTGGGATTGGGGTAAATAATCTTCTTCTAAAATACCGCCGTTTATGTAGATCTGGCCATTACTTATTTTAATATTTTCCCCAGGCAGGGCAATTATTCTTTTAATATAATCTTCCTGGGGATTT
>JBBUEO010000018.1:12650-24710 GCA_038056915.1 Patescibacteria group bacterium | reverse complement strand
CCGCCGCCTACCGGCAAAAGATATTGCATAAATACTGTGGCTTTAAAATTACTAAAAAATTGATTAAAATTAATCCAGAGGAAAAAGATGACTAAAAACAAAAAAATCGACAAACAAAAGTGGGGAGAACTTCTGGCTAAGAAAACTCCTGAAACCCACGCCAAAGTAATGCAAAAATTAGGAATTTCTGAAGAGGAAGATAAAAAGTGGCACCAAAAGTATGGCGGCAAACCGGCTGATTTTAATAAATTCAAAACCAATGAAAATCATTGACCATAAAAATAAAATTATCCGGAGAGAACTTCAGAAAATGACCTCAAAAATGTTTGGTAATTTAGTCAAAGCAGTAGTTGATATTGAAAAGGAAATAATAGCGGTGGACGCTGAATTACATTCAGATGAAGAGGCCAGTCTTTTAGAAAAAGGTTCCGAGCAAAAAAATCTTTGGGGAATTAATCTGTATCCTGACAAACGAGGAAAAGATTTTATAGAATTTGATTCAATGATAAATATACGGCCTTCTCAAGGAAATCGTAGTCGGGGGGTTGACGATTCAAAAATACAAAAATCGATTGTTAAAATTATTAACAAATTAATAGTCAAATGAAATATCAACATAAAAATTTAGCTTCTGGTAGATGGAATAAATTATCCTTAATTGAACAGATGGCTAATATCGGCTCTGAAGTTTATCGAACAATTAAATGGCGCCGCAAAGATGATAATTTTGCTAATTTAGCTTTTGAGCGCGCCTTAGAGCTTTTTGATTTGACTCTGGCTGATGTTAAAAATAGAAATCGGCTTAAAGAAATTGCCCGACTTCGTGAAGCCTTTGTTGATTTTTTCTGCTATGATAATATTTATAAAACAGATGATAAATTCTGGCAGAATTATTTTTTTAGCTTTAATTACGCTGCGAGATTATAAAAAAAATATTCGGGAGGAAAAATGATAGCGAAAAACCAAAAACCGAAAATTTTATCACTTCAGGAAATTAAAAAAGGGCTTCAAAAATTACCCGGTTGGAAATATCGAGCCAACAAAATAAGTAAACAATTTGAGTTTAAAAGTTTCCGGCAGGGAATAGCTTTGGTTAATAAGTTAGCGCCTTTTTGCGATAGAATTGATCATCACCCAGACATTCACATTAATTATAGAAAGATTCTCTTTGAACTTACCCGTTACGATATCGGCGGCAAAGTTACCGACCGGGATTTGGTGGTGGCTGGGGAGATCGAAAGATTGTATCGGAAGATTGAGAATAATTAGCACAAACCCTTGACAAATTTAACACCTTATAATATAATTAAAAGAGACAATAATTAGTAAAGACATTAAGGGTGGAAAGAAATAATTTCTAAATCCAACTAACTGCTTAAAGCAGCAGAGATTGCTGTGTTTTTTGAGGAGTTTTTTTAGTGTCTCGCCGCCAATTTGGATCAATCAAAAAGATTTCCCTCAACCTTCCGAATTTAATTGAAGTTCAAACTAATTCTTACGAATGGTTTTTTCGAGAGGGAATTCAGGAACTCTTAGATGAAATTAATCCGGTAGAGGATTTTACCGGCAAGATTTTGAAATTGGAATTTATAGGCACTAATCTTGATCAGCCGCGATTCAATGAAGAAACTACCCGCGAAAAAAATCTCACTTTTCAAGCCCCCTTGAGATGCAATGTCAAATTAACCAATAAAATGACTGGCAAATCCAAAGAATCTACGGTTTTTTTGGGCGACTTTCCCCTGATGACCGATAAGGGCACCTTTATTATAAATGGCGTCGAAAGAGTGGTAGTTTCCCAGATTGTTCGTTCCTTCGGAGTTTTATTCGTTGCCGAAGAGGTCCAGGGTCAGCGGCTTTTTGGGGCTAAAATTATCCCTTCCAGAGGTGCTTGGCTGGAATTTGAGACCTCCTCACGCAATGTAATTTCAGTCAAAGTTGACCGCAAGCGAAAAATTTTAATTTCAACATTTTTGAGAGCTTTAGGTTTAACAACCGATCAGATTATCCAAGCTTTTGAAGGGGTTAATGATAATCTTGAGCGCGATTATATTAAAGCAACTTTAGCCCGCGATAGCGCTAAAACCGATGATGAAGCTTTAGTTGAAGTCTATAAACGGATTCGGCCCGGCGATTTGGCCACCCCGGAGACAGCAAAAACATTTTTAGAGGCAATGTTTTTTAATCCCAAACGCTATGATCTTGGTCGGGTTGGTCGCTATAAACTAAATCGCCGCCTTAATTTAGATGCCAATTTTGACTGGAAAAACCGCATTTTAAGAATTAAAGATGTTGTCGAAGTGATTTCAGAAATAATTCGTTTAAATAATGATCCGCTAGCAACCCATGATGATGTTGATAATTTGAAAAATCGCCGGGTGCGGGCGGTTGGCGAATTAGTCCAGGGAAAAGTCAGAGTCGGACTTTTAAGAATGGAACGAATTATAAAAGATCGGATGTCGGTTTTGGATCCAGATACCGTGACCGCCAATCAGTTAGTTAACGGACGCCCCATCGCCGCAGTTTTACAGGAATTTTTTGCCTCCTCCCAACTTTCCCAATTTATGAACCAAACCAATCCTTTATCAGAACTCGAGCACAAAAGATGTCTTTCCGCCACCGGCCCTGGAGGTTTATCTCGCGAACGGGCTGGCTTTGAAGTTCGGGACGTTCACGCTTCCCACTATGGCCGCATCTGTCCAATTGAAACGCCTGAAGGTCCGAATATCGGTTTAGTCGGCTATATGTCGACTTATGCCAAAATTAACGAATTCGGTTTTATCGAAACCCCCTATTTTGCGGTCGAACTTGGTCCAAATAAAAGGCCAAAAGTAACATCAAAAATTGTTTATTTAGATGCTGATCAAGAAGAAAAAGCGATTATCGCCCCGGCTTCGGCAAAACTTGATAATAAGGGCTATTTTTTAGAGACTAAAACTATTGTTAGAAAATTTGGCGAGCCGCAAATTGAAAGAATCAATAAAATTCAATATATGGATGTTTCACCGAAACAGACAGTTTCAATTTCCGCGTCTTTAATTCCTTTTATCGAACATGACGATGCCACTCGGGCTTCCATGGGTTCGAATATGGAAAGGCAAGCGGTCCCTTTAATAAGGCCGGAAAGTCCGATTGTCGGCACCGGTATGGAGGAAAATGCCGCCTTAAATTCCGGCCAGTGTCTGCCAAGTCAAATCGATGGTCAAGTCGAGGAGGTTTCAGGTTCAGACATTGTTATCATATCTGCCAAGGGTCAAAAAATTCACCATCCTTTAAAGAAGTTTATTCGCACAAATCAGGGTACCTGTCTTAATCAACGGCCAAGGATTGAAGTGGGAACTAAAGTAAAAAAAGGACAAATTATCGCTGATTCTTCGGCAACGAATAATTCTGAATTGGCTCTAGGCAAAAATATTTTGGTTGGTTTTATGAGTTTTAGAGGAGCAAATTTTGAAGACGCAATTATTATTTCCGAAAGATTGGTCAAAAACGATGTTTTTACCTCAATCCATATTGAAGAACATTCCCTCGAGGTCCGCGATACTAAATTGGGACCGGAACTTTTAACGCGCGATATTCCTAATGTTGGCGAAGAAGCCCTGGCTAATTTGGACGAAGAAGGCATTATCAGAATCGGCGCCGAAATCTCTGCTGGCGATATTTTAGTCGGCAAAATCTCTCCTAAAGGGGAAACCGAACTGACTGCTGAAGAAAAGTTACTGCGGGCAATTTTTGGCGAGAAGGCGAAAGATGTTAAAGACACCTCCTTGAGACTACCTCACGGCGAATATGGTAGAGTAGTTGGCGTCAAAGTTTTTGCTAAAGATTCAGGCGACGAATTAGCCGAAGGAGTTTACAAAATGGTTGAAGTCTCGGTGGCGCAACTAAGAAAAATTCAAATTGGTGACAAACTCGCAGGCCGTCATGGTAATAAGGGAGTAATTTCCATGGTTCTGCCCGAAGAAGAAATGCCCTTTTTAGCCGATGGAACGCCTTTGGATATAGTTCTTAACCCATTAGGGGTGATTTCCCGAATGAATTTAGGACAGATTTTAGAAACCCATCTTGGCTGGGCGGCTAAGAAGTTAAATTATCGGCTGTCAGTGCCGGTATTTGAAGGTCCCCCATGGCAAACTATTCAAGAGGAGCTCAAAAAAGCGGGACTACCCCCTGACGGCAAAGTCCAGCTTTATGACGGCAGAACCGGCGAACCTTTTGATCAAAAAACCACTGTCGGCTTTATCTATATGATGAAGCTTTGTCATTTAGCTGACGATAAGATGCACGCCCGTTCGACTGGCCCTTATTCGATGGTTACCCAGCAGCCATTAGGCGGCAAAGCTCAATTTGGCGGCCAGCGTTTTGGCGAGATGGAAGTTTGGGCCCTTGAGGCATACGGGGCTGCCCATTCCTTGCAGGAAATGCTAACAATAAAATCGGACGATGTTATTGGTCGGGCTAAAGCCTATGAATCGATTATCAAGGGGGAGGCCATCCAAAAACCGCAAATTCCCGCCAGCTTCTATGTTTTAGTTAAAGAACTTCAATCATTGGGATTAAATGTTGAGATGCTCTCTTCTTCAGATCTTTCCAGGCAAAAAGAATCAGCCACCCCAATAGTAAAAGACAAAGAATTACTTAAAATTTCTGATGAAAAAATTGTCGAAGAAAAAGAAGACGAAGAGATCACTGAACTGGCAGTGCCTGAAAAACCAATAGTGGAAAAAGAAATTGATGAAGGAAAGGAATAAAGTTGGCTAAAATCTTAAGTTATAATAAAACATTCAAAAGTACGAGCAAAACGAAAGATACTTTTAAAATTACTGATTTTGATGCCTTAAAAATATCGGTCGCCTCTCCGGAAGAAATTTTCAAGTGGTCGCATGGTGAAGTTTTAAAGCCAGAAACAATTAATTACCGGACTCAAAAGCCAGAGCGGGAAGGTCTTTTTGATGAAAGAATATTCGGACCAGTCAAAGATTTTGAATGTTATTGCGGCAAGTATAAAAAAATTCGCTATAAAGGAGTTATTTGCGATAAATGCGGGGTGGAAGTTACTCGCTCTTCGGTACGGCGCGAGCGGATGGGTCATATCGATTTAGCCGTCCCAATTACCCATATTTGGTTTGTTCATGGAGTACCGAGTATTTTAGGTTTGCTTTTGGATTTATCAACTAATGAGCTTGAACGAGTAATTTATTTTGCTGGCTTTATTGTTATGGAAGTTGATGAAAAAATCCGCCAGAATACCCTTGATCAATTAGAAAAAGAGTTAAGCGATGCTAAGGGAAAGCTTAAAGATAATTTGGAAATTTCTAAAATTGAAGGCGCTTATCGAGCAACTAAACAGGAGATCCAGCAATTGTCAAAAAGAATGATTCTTTCAGAAACAAAATATCAGGATTTATCTTTACGTTACGGTCAAATTGTTAAAGTCGGCATCGGTGCTGAGGCAATTTTTGAAATCTTAAAAAATACTAATCTTGACCAATTATATGAAGAGCTAAATGAAGAACTGAAGAATATTGCCGGCGTTCAAAAACGAAGAGTCTTAAGAAGATTAAGATTAATTACTAATATGAAAAATGCCCGCCTTAAAGCTGAGTGGTTGGTTTTAACCCGCCTGCCAGTGATTCCGCCAGATTTAAGACCTATGGTTCAGCTGGATGGGGGCCGTTTTGCCGCTTCTGACTTAAATGATTTGTATCGTCGGGTTATCAATCGAAATAACCGACTCAAGAAACTGCTTTCCCAGGGAGCTCCAGAAGTAATTTGCCGTAATGAAAAACGGATGCTTCAGGAAGCGGTTGATTCTTTAATTGATAATTCGGCTCGTCGCGGTCGGGCAGTTTCCACTGGAATTGCCGCCCGAAAATTAAGATCTCTTTCTGATATGCTCAGAGGAAAACAAGGTCGTTTTCGACAAAACCTCTTAGGCAAACGAGTTGACTATTCTGGTCGATCAGTAATTGTTATTGGACCGGATTTAAAACTTCATCAATGCGGTCTGCCAAAAGTGATGGCTTTGGAATTATTCAAACCCTTTGTGATATCCCGGCTAATTGGCGAAGGTCATGTTCATAATGTCAAAAATGCCACCCGAATGATTGAAAGCGGCGAGGCAATTGTCTGGGATATTTTAGAAAAAATTACTACCAATTATTATGTTCTGCTAAACCGGGCTCCTACCCTTCATCGGTTGGGAGTTCAGGGATTTCAGCCGGTTTTGATTGAAGGCAAAGCGATCCAAATTCATCCTTTGGTTTGTTATGCTTTTAACGCTGATTTTGACGGCGACCAAATGGCTGTCCATGTGCCGTTATCATCGCAAGCCAAAGATGAGACGACTAATTTAATGAGATCAGCTAATAATATTTTGAAACCTGCCTCCGGCGAGCCGGTAGTTTCCCCGCGGCTGGATATTGTTTTTGGCTGTTTTTATTTGACTAGTTTTCTTGAAGGCGCTCGGGGGGATGGAAAAATTTTTGCCTCTAAAAACGAAGCGATTTTGGCTTATCAACATGGCCTCCTTCATCCGCGAGCTAAAATTAAAGTTAAAATGCAACTTGAAAAAACTAAAGATGAAAAAGAAAAAATAATTGAAACATCTTTAGGCAGGATTTTGTTTAATAATATTTTGCCGGAAGAAATTCCCTTTCAAAATTTAGAGATGGATTCAAAAACCTTAAAAAAATTAACCACCACTGTTTTTGATTCATATGGGATGACAATCACCGCCGAAGTAGTGGATAAAATTAAAAAAATCGGTTTTGAGTTTGCTGGCTATTCAGGGATGACTATTTCGGCCGATGATATTATTATTCCAGAAGAGAAAAAGAAAATTTTGACTCATGGCGATCAGGAACTTGAAGAGATTGACAACCAGTTTCAGCGAGGTCTGATTACCGATCAAGAAAGGAATATTAAAACTATTGAGCTTTGGAATGGGACCCGGACAAGATTAGAAAAAGAAATGCTCAAAGAATTTGATGCCAGCAATCCAGTTTTTGTGATGATTATTTCCGGAGCGCGGGGATCAGTCGCCCAAGTCACTCAAATGGGCGGTATGAAAGGATTAGTGGTTAATCCCGCCGGTGAAATTATTGAGTTGCCGATTAAGTCTAATTACAAAGAGGGTCTATCGGTAATTGAGTACTTTATTTCCACCCACGGCGCCCGCAAGGGTAAATCCGATACATCATTAAGGACTTCGGAAGCCGGTTACTTAACCAGAAGATTAGTTGACGTGGCTCATGATATTGTTATTACTACCAAAGATTGTCAAACCCAAGAGGGTTTGAATATCTTACGAAAGGAAGCGGAGGAGATTGATGAAAGTTTCGCCGATAAAATTTTAGGCAGAGTTGCTTTTGAAGATATTCAAGTTGGTAAGACAATTATTGTTGGCAAAAATCAGGAGATAAACGAAGAAAAGTCTCGCCAAATTCAAGAGGGTAAGTTAGAGGAAGTTAAAGTACGCTCGATCCTTAATTGTCAAGCTGAACGGGGAGTCTGCCAACTTTGCTATGGCCGTGATTTAGCCACTGGCAAAATAGTCGAGATGGGCACAGTAGTAGGAATCATCGCCGCCCAAGCAATTGGCGAACCGGGAACCCAGCTGACGATGAAGACTTTTCATATGGGTGGAATTACTGGTGAAGATATCACTTCCGGTTTGCCTCGAGTGGAAGAAATTTTTGAAGCCCGCACCCCCCGCCAACCAGCTATTTTAGCGGAAATTGATGGAAAAATTACAATCATTCAAAATAAGGATCAAATCAGTCTCATTTTGACTTCCAAGGAATATCAAAAAGAAGAATATCTAATACCTTCAAGTTATAAGCCGACAGTCAAAAGTGGTGATTTGGTAAAAACCCATCAAGCAATCGCGGTGGCTCAAGAGAGAAGAGCTATCCGAACAAAAATTGCCGGAAAAGTAAATTTAGAAATAGATAAAATTGTCATCACCTCAACTGAAAAAGCCTCTATTACCTATCCCGTAGGGATTAAATCAAGCTTAAAAGTCGAAGATGGTGAGGATGTTTTGCGTGGTCAAGATTTAGCTGAAGGTCATTTGGATTTAAGCCAATCCTTAAAATTGAAGGGCAAAGAGACAACTCAAAAATATATTATCCGCGGAATTCAAGAAATTTATGCTTCTCAAGGACAGAAAATAAATGATAAGCATATCGAAGCAATTGTTAGAGAAATGTTTTCTAAAGTAAAAATTAAAGATTCCGGCGATTCAGAATATATGCTTGGTCAATTAGTTGACAGGCTAGAACTTTTTAAGAATAATGAGATGTTAAAAAAACAAGCTAAAAAACTCCCCCAATCAGAGGATCAAATATTAGGAATGACCCGTATTGCTTTAAAAACCGAAAGTTTTTTGGCGGCGGCTTCTTTTCAGGAAACCACCAGTGTTTTAATTGATGCCGCCACCCGGGGAGCAATCGATCGTTTGAGGGGATTAAAGGAAAATGTTATTATTGGTAAATTAATTCCTGCCGGCACAGCGATCGGAAAAAAGTAAAATATATTGAAAGTGATTTTTAAATGCCCACAGTATCACAATTAATCAAATATGGTCGGAAATCAAAAAGAAAACGTTTAAGTACGCCAGCTTTAAGGCGCGGCTTTAATTTTATAAAAAACCGTCCGGTGGAATTTGTCAAAGGTCGGCCGTTTTTAAGGGGGGTTTGTATTAAAGTCACCACCGTGACCCCCAAAAAACCAAATTCGGCATTAAGAAAAATTGCCAGAGTCAGACTGACATCAGGGCAAGAAGTTACTGCTTATATTCCCGGGGAGGGTCATAATTTGCAGGAACACTCGGTGGTTTTAATTCGGGGCGGCCGCGTTAAGGATTTGCCTGGAGTAAGATATCATATTATCCGTGGTGAATACGACACTCTAGGTGTCGAAAATCGAAAACAAGGCCGGTCAAAATATGGCACAAAGAAACCGAAGAAAGGATAAGTTATGCGCGGGAAAAAAGCCACACGCCGTGAAATTTATGGCGATTTAAAATATAATTCTCAAACGGTTGAGAAATTTATTAATAAAATAATTTTGCGCGGTCAGAAAGAAACTGCCCGCAAATTAGTTTATCGGACTTTTGACATCATTAAAGAAAAAGCCAATCAGGAACCGTTAGCGGTTTTTCAGCAAGCGTTAAAAAACGCCACTCCTTTATTAGAGGTACGTTCGCGCCGAATTGGCGGAGCTACATATCAAGTGCCGGTAGAAGTAGTTTCTCAAAGAGGAGAAACGTTGGCTATGCGATGGCTGATTAATGCTGCTCGCCGAAATAAGGGTAAATCCTTCGAAGAAAAATTAGCCAATGAAATATTTGAAGCTTTCCAAAATACCGGTTCAGCGATAAAACAAAAAGACAATCTTCATAAAATGGCCGAAGCCAATCGAGCTTTTGCCCATTATGCTAAATTTTAAGAATTGAGTTACGTCACTTAATGTTGAAAAAAAACTGAGTTGACAGTTAATCTATAATTTGAAATAATTAAATCAAAGGTCGACAAATTTAGGAGGGATAATGGATTACGATTACACACCTATTCCTGATGCAGCCGCAGCAGCAGCCGCTGGAACTGCCGCGGTTGGCGTCGCCATTGGGGCAATGATCTTTTGGATTATTGCTGCTGGTTTGGGGTTCGTCTTATTTCTTTGGGCTTTAATCGATTGTATCCGTCGGGATTTCCCCAACCCAAATGATAAGATTCTTTGGATTGTGCTTATCATTTTGATTGGCTGGATTGGTCCGATTGTTTACTTAATTGTTGGCCGTAAAAAAGGGACGATTAAGTAATTTAAACTTGAAAAAGCAACTAAATATCCCCTTTTTTGAGGGGGTATTTAGTAACAAGGTAGGGTCGCAGGGTTGACATCCTGTTGATTTTACAGATATTACAGAAAAAACTACATTTTTATTTATTTGGGGATTTTTTAATTTATGGCAAGAGAATACAGCTTGGAAAAAACCAGAAACTTTGGCATTATCGCTCATATCGACGCTGGCAAAACAACTGTAACCGAACGAGTTTTGTTTTACACCGGAAAAACCTATAAGATCGGCGAGGTTCATGAGGGCGAGGCGGTGATGGATTGGATGGCCCAAGAAAGAGAAAGAGGCATTACCATCACCTCGGCGGCAACCACCTGTTTTTGGGCGACTTTTGATAACCCGCAAGAAAAGAATCGGCTAAATATTATTGATACCCCCGGCCACATTGATTTTACCGCCGAAGTTCAGCGATCTCTAAGAGTTCTCGACGGGGCGGTGGTCGTTTTTGACGGGGTTGCCGGAGTTGAGCCCCAATCAGAAACCGTTTGGCATCAAGCGGAAAAATTTAAAGTCCCGCGAATTTGTTTTATTAATAAATTAGATCGGTTAGGGGCGGACTGGGAAAAATCATTTGTCTCGATTAAAGATCGTTTAACCGATCAGGCAGTCGCTATCCAAATTCCCGACGGTCTCGAGGAAAAATTCCAAGGTATTATTGATCTGTTGCGGATGAAAAAAATCGTCTTTTTAGGCGATAAAGGACAAGAGGTAAAAGAAGAAGAAATTCCTGAAAGGTTGCTTTCTGAAGCCAAAAAATGGCGGCAAATGTTGGTTGAAAAAATTTCCGAACAAGACGATTTGCTTTTAGAAAAATATCTTAATGGTCAGGAGCCGACTTACGAAGAATTAAAAAAGGGCTTGCGTTATGCAACTATTGAGGGTAAACTTTTTCCTACTTTTTGCGGTTCGGCCTTAAAAAATCGCGGCATCCAGCCAGTTTTAGACGCGGTGATTGAATATTTGCCTTCTCCTTTGGATATTCCTCCGATTAAGGGTACGAAACCTTTAAGTGAAGAAGAAATCAAACGTAAAGCTGCTGATGAAGAACCCTTTGCCGCCTTGGCTTTTAAAGTCGCTGCTGATCCATATGTGGGCACGCTAACCTTTTTTAGGGTTTATTCGGGGAGTCTTAAGTCCGGTTCTTATGTTTATAATTCAACCAAAGATAAAAAAGAACGCATTGGTCGAATTGTTCGGATGCATGCTAACTCCCGAGAGGAAGTAAGTGAAGTTTATGCTGGGGAAATTGCCGCTGCTGTTGGTCTTAAAGATACCTCTACCGGCGATACTTTGTCAGATGAAAAAGCGCCGATAATTTTAGAAGCAATTTCTTTTCCTGAACCGGTAATTTCGGTGGCAATCGAGCCGAAAACCAAAGCCGACCAGGAGAAAATTGGCGTTGCTTTAAACCGTTTGGTTCAAGAAGATCCGACTTTTCAAGTCAAGGGCGACACTGAAACCGGCCAGACGATTATTTCCGGCATGGGCGAGCTTCATTTAGAAATTATTATTGACCGAATGAAGCGGGAATTTAAAGTTGAAGCCAATGTCGGGGCTCCCCAAGTCGCCTATAAAGAGACAATCAAAGCATCTGCGCGTCAAGAAGGCAAATATATTCGTCAAACCGGCGGCCGCGGTCAATATGGTCATGTTTTCCTTGAAGTGAATCCTCAAGAGCGCAGTAAGGGTTTTGAGTTTATCGATAAAATTGTCGGCGGCACCATCCCCAAGGAATTTATTCCGGCAGTGGAAAAAGGAGTTAAGGAAGCCATGGCCAAAGGGGTGATTGCCGGTTATCCGTTAGTTGATATGTCAGTGACTTTATATGACGGTTCTTATCACGAGGTTGACTCGTCAGAAATAGCTTTCCATATCGCTGGGTCGCTTGCTTTACAAGCGGGAGTCAAAAGGGCGTCGCCGGTTTTGCTTGAACCGATAATGAAAATTGAAGTGGTCACCCCCGAAGAATTTATGGGCGATGTTTTAGGCGATCTAAATTCCAAACGAGCTCAAATTGAACATATGTTTGATCGGGCGAAAATGAAAGTCATTGACGCTCAAGTGCCATTGGCAGAGATGTTTGGCTATGCGACTTCTATTCGTTCAATGACTCAAGGTCGGGCTTCTTTTACTATGGAATTTGACCACTACGCCGAAGTTCCAGCCCATATCGCCCAAAAGATTATTGAGGGGAAGAA
>JBBUEO010000018.1:9953-12550 GCA_038056915.1 Patescibacteria group bacterium | reverse complement strand
AGCTTAATCCAGCTTAAAATAAATATACCCAAAATCATCGCTAAAGTCCAGAAATGAGCGCGAATTTTGGTCGCTAAAGAAAAACAAGCGATCGACATTAAAAAACCAGTCAAAGCGCTTACATAAAACATTAAAATTAAAATCAAAATAATGTTCATTTTAAACTCATCATTATAGCATTTTGATGATGAATTGTCAAGAAAAATGTGATATATTTAAATTAAGAGGAAAACAATGGATTATTTAGGGATAGTTAAAAAAGCCTTTCAGATTACGATCAAACATCGCTATTTATGGATTTTTGGGATTTTAGCCGGGGGAATTTCCGGGGGGATTAGAGGATTAAATATCTCGTTACCCAATAATTCCACTTTGAATGGAGATAAATTTGATCAGACATTAATGAATAAATTTCCAGATTTTTCCAATTTTTGGACGAATTATTGGGGAATAATATTGGGAATTATTGTTGTTTTAATATTTTTAGGGCTGATAATGGTAATTATTTCAATTGTTGCTCAAGGAGCGCTTTTAGGGTCAATAGAGGCAATTGAAAAAAAGCAAACCAATAACTTTTGGAATGGGGTAGGTTTTGGTTTTCGAAAATTTTGGTCAGTTTTAGGGGTTGGGCTTATCTTTAGTCTAATTGTTATTTTATCCTTAGCCATGCTTATTGTACCAATAATTCTTTTTGTGATGGCTAAAATTTGGGTCTTGGCGATTATTTACGGTTTGCTAATATGTTTAGTTGATTTGGTTTTGTGGATATTTATGGGGATTATTTCCCCTTTTACTTTACGGCTGGCGGTGTTGGGAAATCTTGGTGTTTGGGGAGCTATCAGAAATTCTTGGCCTTTTTTTATAAAAAATTGGAAGGAAATAGTTGTTATTCTACTTATTACGTGGGCAATCGGTTTAGCTATTGGTATTGGTTTTATCATGATATTTTTATTGGTCGGAGGACTTTTATTCGGCATCGGCTTTGCGATTTATTTAGTTTCAATGACTGCCTTATATTTTTACGCCGGAATCTTCGGCTTGGCTTTTTTAGTCTTCATTCTTATTTTAGGGGGAATTGTTAATACCTTCATTTCTTCGATTTACACGTTGGTATATTTAGAGCTTTATCGCAAGTAAATGTTGACATAATTTTGCTGATTTGATATATTATATTTGAGGGGAATTATTTTTGGAGTTGACATTTTTTAAATAAATTGGTAAAATAATATAAATGGAGTTATCTCCATTTGAATTAGGAAATAAAGTAATTTTTGTAAAGGAGTAAACAAATGGCTGAAGGAAAATTTGAACGCAATAAACCCCATGTTAATGTCGGGACAATTGGTCATGTTGATCATGGAAAAACAACCTTGACGGCGGCAATTTTAAAAATTCAAGCGGCTAAGAATTTGGCTAAACCGCGAACGGTTGATGAAATCGATAATGCACCCGAAGAAAAAGAGCGCGGTATTACTATTGCCACTTGTCATGTTGAATATGAAAGCGACAAACGCCACTATGCCCATGTTGACTGTCCGGGACACGCTGATTATGTCAAAAATATGATCACTGGCGCCGCCCAAATGGACGGGGCAATTTTAGTTGTATCTGCCGCTGATGGTCCAATGCCCCAAACGCGAGAGCATATTCTTTTGGCCCGCCAGGTGGGTGTGCCCAATATCGTAGTTTATTTAAATAAAGTAGATCAAGTCACTGACAAAGAGCTTTTAGAATTGGTAGAAATTGAAGTGCGTGACCTATTAAAAAAATATGAATTTCCGGGTGACGAAGTCCCAATTATTAAAGGTTCAGCCCTGAAAGCCCTTGAAGGTGACGCCGAAGCCGGAAAGTCAATCGAAGAACTTCTAAAAGCCTTGGATGAATCTATCCCCGAGCCCAAACGTGAGATCGAAAAACCCTTTCTAATGGCAGTCGAGGATGTTTTTTCAATTAAGGGTCGGGGAACTGTCGCCACCGGTAGAATTGAGCGGGGTAAAGTCAAAGTTAATGAGGAAGTTGAAATCGTTGGTCTTCGTCCAACTAAAAAAGTTGTGGTTACTGGTGTGGAGATGTTTAAAAAGCAGCTCGACGAAGGCATTGCCGGCGACAATATCGGCGCCCTTTTGCGGGGAATTGAACGCGAAGACGTTGAGCGGGGTCAAGTCTTGGCCAAACCCGGCTCGATTACTCCCCATACAGAATTTGAAAGCGAAGTCTATATCTTGACCAAAGAGGAAGGCGGCCGGCACACCCCATTTTTTAAAGGCTACAAACCCCAATTTTATATTCGTACCACCGACGTGACCGGCGAGGTAGAATTGCCGGCTGACACCGAAATGGTGATGCCTGGCGATACCGTCAAGTTTAAAGTTAAACTTGTTCAGTCGGTGGCGATGGAAGAAAGCATGCGTTTTGCCATCCGTGAGGGCGGCAAAACCGTCGGCGCCGGGGTGGTGACGAAGATTATTAAGTAAGAAATTCAATGAATCAACCACAATCACAATCTAAAGAAGGTAAGGGTACCCTAAAATGGCTTCTCGTGGCTTTAGTGGTTGTTATATTAGCGGGTGGGGGCGAGTATTATTATCTCAATTATT
>JBBUEO010000018.1:0-9853 GCA_038056915.1 Patescibacteria group bacterium | reverse complement strand
CGGCTTAAGGCCTATGACCACCGAATAATTGACAAATCGGCGCGGAAAATTATTGAGACAGCCGAACGGACTGGGGCAGTGGTTACTGGGCCGATACCCCTGCCGACTGAAAAAAGTAAAGTCACGGTTTTAAAATCGCCTTTTGTTCACAAAGACAGCCGCGAACAGTTTGAAATGAGGATTCATAAAAGACTAATTGATGTATATGATCCTTCAACCAAGACTATCGATTCCTTAATGAGTCTTGATTTACCCGCCGGCGTTGATATTGAAATAAAGACATAATTAATTTTAAGAAATTTTCGAACGAAAAAATAAGTCAGGATAATACCTTTCGAGAAATTTAAGAGGGGATTCAAATAAAAATCTCGAAGAGGCGTTTCCGGATAAAGGATTTATTAATGAAAGGAATTTTAGGTAAAAAATTAATGATGACGAGAATTTTCGAAGATAATGGTAATCAAATTCCGGTTACCTTGATTAAAGTATCGGATAATGTTGTTACTAATATTAAAACAGAGAAAAAAGACGGCTATCGGGCTGTCCAACTCGGCGCCGGCAGTAAAAGACGGCTTAATAAAAGCCAGCTTGGACAGCTTAAAGATATAAAAATAAAACCAGCAAGACTTTTCGAAATTAAAACCGAAAAAGAATTCAAGATTGGTGACAAAATCAACATAAATATTTTTCAAAAAAACCAACAAGTTAATGTTACCGCCAATTCAAAGGGTAAAGGATTTGCCGGTACAGTTAAAAGGCATGGATTTCACTTAGGGCCGAAAACCCACGGCTCTAATAATTATCGTCAGCCAGGATCAATCGGGTCTTCCTATCCTCAACGAGTAATTAAGGGACGCAAAATGCCAGGCCGTTTAGGAGGCGATAAAGTAACTTTAAAAAATGTAAAAATTGTTCATCTTGACCAGGATCGTAATTTGATGCTAATAAAAGGTGCAGTCCCAGGACCGAAAAATTCTTATGTTCTAATTTGGAGTAGCGATGAAAATTAAAATTTACGATCAAGAAGGCAAAATCGCCAGTAATCTTGAAATAGAAAAAAATATTTTTGGAGTTAAAGATAATCCTAAAATAATTAGCCGAATTTTATATATTCATCAATCAAATAAGCGAAAACCAATCGCCCAGACCAAAGACCGCAGCCAAGTTTCCGGCGGCGGGAGAAAACCTTTTAGACAAAAGGGCACCGGACAAGCTCGGGCAGGTTCAAACAGATCACCCATCTGGGTTGGCGGTGGAGTTGTCTTTGGACCAACAGCCAATAGAAATTTTAAAAAAAGATTGCCCAAAAAGATTAGCCGTTTAGGATTAATGATTGGTCTTTCTAAGCTGGCAAAAAATGGTAAAATTATTGTTGTTTCAAATTTGAATTTTCCAAAAATCAGTACCGCTCAAGTGCAGGGTTTTCTGGAGAAATTGCCAATTGAAGAAGGAAAAATTTTGGTTGTTTTAAAAGATACTAAAGTAAATTTTGAATTATCATCAGCAAATCTTCCTTATATTAAGACGGTTTTACTTGATGGCTTAAAACTTGAGGATTTGTATCTTCACAATTATCTTTTAACCGATAAAAATACCATTGAGGCAATTGAAAAGAGATTTATCGAGGAAAATTAAAAGTCATGAAAGCTTTAATTAAGCCATTAGTATCTGAAAAATCAATGAGCGCAATAAACACTGGGAAATATATTTTTATTGTTTCATCTAAAGTATCAAAAGCAGAAATTGCCCGTGAAGTGGAATATTTATATCAAGTGAAAGTCACCAAAGTAAATATCATCAAACAAAAGGGCGAGATAAAAATTGCCCGCGGAAGATTCAAAGTTTATCCTAAAATTATTAAAAAAGCGATTATTACATTGAAAAAAGGTCAGAAGATTGCCGGTTTTGAGGAAAAAGAAGGCTAAATGGCATTAAAATATATTAAAGCATCCACTGCTGGCAACCGAAAAATGTCAGTAGTAGATTATTCACAATTGAGTCGTAAGAAAAGCGAAAAAAGCTTGACTTTTTCGATGAAGCGAACATCTGGTCGTGATCAATCTGGCCGGATTAGCGTTCGTCATCAAGGCGGCGGCGCTAAAAGAAAATACCGATTAATCAGTTCCCTCGATAAATATCTTGAAAAAACCGCAACCGTACAAGCGCTTGAATATGATCCCAACCGCACCGCCTTTATTGCCTTAGTTTTATTTGAAAAGAAGGTAAAAGAATATATCTTGGCTTGGGAAGGAATAAAAATTGGTGATCAAGTAGCCGCTTTTGAGAAAGGTGAAATCGAATTGGGTAACCGGTTTAGATTAAAAAACATCCCTACCGGAATTGGCGTCTATGATGTGGAAATCCAGCCAGGTCAAGGCGGAAAATTAGTCCGTTCAGCCGGCGCAACCGCCAAAATTGTTGCTAAAGAAAAAAACCTGATTCATTTAAAAATGCCGTCGGGAGAGACAAGAAAAATTAATGATCTTTCATTTGCCTCTATTGGGCAAGCGGCTAATGTTAGTCATTCTTTAATCCGTATCGGCAAAGCTGGACGAAATCGTCACCTCGGAATTAGACCAACTGTTCGGGGAAAGGCAATGCACCCGGCGGCTCATCCTCACGGCGGAGGCGAAGGAGTCAATCCAATCGGTTTAAAGTTTCCTAAAACACCCTGGGGTAAACATGCCAGAGGGGTTAAAACTAGAAAAAAGAAAAAATATTCCGATAAAATGATTGTAAAGATAAGGCAAAATGCCTCGAAAGGAAGAAAAAGATGAGCCGTTCGCTTAAAAAAGGTCCATATTTGGATGAGAAATTGTTAAAGAAAATAAAAAAAACCCCTTCATCTGATCAGTCAACAATCAACACCTGGAGCCGCGATTCAATGATTGCTCCAGAAATGGTAGGGTTTAGAATCGGGGTTCATAATGGTAAAATCCATATTCCAGTTTTAATTGTTGAGGATATGGTTGGGCACCGTTTGGGTGAATTTGCCCCGACTAGAAAATTTATCAAACATGGCGGTCGAATGGCAAGAGAAGAAGAACAAACTGCTGTCCAAAAAGAAGCCAATCTTATTAAATCAGATAAAGATACCAAAGAAACCCCTAAGGAAAAATAATGGCAAAGGCAATCGAAAAACAAACTAATCATTTGATCATTAAAGGTAGGTTTATAAGATTTGCCCCGGATAAAATCAGAATCTTGAGTAAAGTATTGATTGGAAAATCTATTGAAGAAGGATTAAATATTCTAAATAATACCTCCCGGTCAGCGGCAAAACCTTTAATATTAATTTTAAAAAACGGTATAAATCAAGCCCAAGATCGCAATTTAGGTAAAGATATTAAAATTAGCGCAATTAGAATCAATGAAGGTCCGAAATTAAAGCGAAGAAGACTAATTCATCGAGGTCGGGCGGTCCCCATCTTAAAACGGATGTCTCATATTTTAATTAATCTTCAAGTAATGGAAAAAAATAATCCTAAATCTGTAAAAGAGGAGAGACCCGAAAAAAGCAAGGGTAAAAAATGATAAGAATAAAAATTTTAGGGAGAGAAAATGGGTCATAAAGTTAATCCAACCAGTTTTCGTCTGCCGGTTTTAAAAAATTGGCAGGCAAAATGGTTTGCTAGCCGTCATTTTGCCGATTATCTCCGTCAGGATATTGAAATTTCCAAAATTTTGGACCAGCGTTTTGGCAAATTAGCTGGGGTTGCAAAAATTGAAATATTGCGCGAAGAAAATACCATTAAGATTATTATTCATACTTCCAAACCGGGCATTTTGATTGGCCGAAGCGGTCAAGGTATTAATGAACTTAGAAAATATCTTTATAGGCATTGTCCCCTTTTACGCGAGCCGAAAACTGGTCTGCCGGCAGTAAAGGTTGAAATCGAAATTTTAGAAATTAAAAATCCTAATTTATCAGCCCAATTGATTTGTCAACAAATTGCTTTGCAGATTGAAAAAAGAATGCCTTACAAAAGAGCTGTCAAACAAGCGATTGATAAAGTAATCGAAGCCAAGGGTAGGGGAGTAAAAATTTGTGTTGCCGGCCGCCTGGGAGGAGCAGAAATTGCCAGACGCGAAAATTATGGCGCCGGTTCGGTGCCTTTAGGAAGGCTACGGGCTGAGATTGATTTTGCCAAAAATGATGTTTTTACAACTTATGGGACCATAGGAATAAAGGTCTGGATTTATAAAGGCGACAAAGTCGAGGTGATGGAGAGCGAAAATGCTAATTCCTAAAAAGTTAAAACATCGAAAAGTTGCTCGCGGAAAAATGACCGGTATTTCAAGAAGGGGGTCAAAACTTTCATTTGGCAGTTTTGGCTTAAAATCAATTGGCCGCGGCTGGGTAAGCGCTCGTCAAATTGAAGCTGGACGCCGGGCAATTACCCATTATATTCGGCGCGGCGGCAAAGTCTGGGTGCGGGTTTTTCCTGATAAACCAGTTACCAAAACAGCCGCTGAGACTGGTATGGGCGGCGGCAAAGGTAGTCTCGATCATTTTGTAACAGTGGTTCGCCCGGGGAAAATTATCTTTGAGATGGACGGGGTTTCAGAAGAAATCGCCAAAGAAGCTTTGAGGTTGGCAGCCCATAAATTAAAAGTTACTACCCAATTTATAATTAGAGATTAAAAATGCAAAAGAACACTTATCTTAAAGATATCCGCGAGAAAGATCTTCAAGCCTTATTTTTGGAGCTTAAGAAATTAGATAAAAAACTTATTGAGCTTCAGTTTAAGGCTTCATTTCGAAAACTGAAAAATCATCAGGAAATTTCCAAATCGCGTAAAAATATTGCTCGGATTTGGACAGTTTTAGCGGAAAAAACATTGATTGAAATGAAAAACCAGCAATCGCAAGGAAAGAAAGGATAAAATGAAGGTAAAAAAAAGAAAAAAACTAGTTGGTGTTGCTTTAAGCGACAGCCGCAATAAGACTGTAAAGGTGTTAGTCAGCAGAATTAAAAAACATCCCCGATATCAAAAACGCTATAAACAATCGAAGAAATATTTGGTTCATACTGAGATTGAAATAAAAAAAAGTCAGGACGTGGTAATTATTCCGACAAGGCCAATAAGTAAAAGAAAGTCTTGGATAATAGATTATGGGAAAAATTAACAATGCTTCAATCTTATAGTCGAATTAAAATTGCCGATAATTCTGGGGCGAAAATCATCTCAATAATTCGGGTTATCGGCCAAGGAAAATCGGATGCCGCTCAAATCGGTGATCTTGTCATTGGTTCTGTAAAAGCCGCCTCGGCTCAAGGACAGGTTAAAAAAAAGGAGATTGTTCGGGCAGTGATTGTCCGCCAAAAATATCCTTTTAAGCGGCCAGACGGCACAACAATTCGTTTTGACGATAATGCGGCGGTTTTAATTTCCGCTGATAATTCTCCTCGGGGAAGTCGTATTTTTGGACCAGTCGCTCTGGAACTAAAAGACAAAGGTTTTCGAAAAATTATTTCCCTGGCAACGGAGGTATTATGAAGATTAAAAAAGGTGATAGCGTAATGATTATCTCTGGAAAAGATCGTAGCAAAAGAGGAACAGTCGAAAAAGTTTTACCTAAAAGTAACAAAATTATTGTTACGGGAGTTAATGTTACCAAACAGCATTTGAAACCATCAAGAAAAAATCCCCATGGCGGGATTATCAATATTTTGGCGCCAATTAATGTTTCAAAAGCAATGATAGTTTGCCCACATTGTGGTAAAATTACCAGAACTGGCTATAAAATATCCGAAAATTCCAAAGAGCGGATTTGTCGCGGCTGTAAAGGGAGCATTGAAGTAAAAAAATGAATAAAATTTTAGCTCAAGTAAATCAAAAATTAAAAATCGACTTTAATAAGGCAAATATATTTGAGTTGCCGAAAATTTCCAAAGTTGTCGTTAATGTCGGCATTGGCTCAAAAGCCAAAACCGACGGCGAATATCTTAAAAAGGTAAGTCAGTCATTAGCGGAAATTACCGGTCAAAAACCAGCTGAACGTCTGGCAAGAAAAGCAATTTCCGGCTTTAAGGTTCGCCAAGGTGAATCAGTCGGTTTGCAAGTTACTTTACGGGGCAAAAGAATGATCGATTTTATCTATAAATTAGTCCATATCGTCCTGCCAAGAACCAGAGATTTTCGAGGTTTATCGCAAAAAGGATTTGATAATAATGGCAATTACACTTTTGGTTTTAGCGAGCAGAATATCTTTGGGGAAATGACTGATCAAAAATCAGAAATCATTCATGGGATGTCAATTAGTCTGGTTACCACGGCTAAAAATCATCAAGCCGGTGAGAAATTATTAGCCGCTTGGGGTTTCCCTTTCGAAAAAAAGTTAAATTTAGGAAAATAAAAAAATGGCAAAAGTCTCCCAAATTGAACGCGCAAAAAAGAAGCCAAAATATTCCACCAGAGTCATTCGTCGTTGTTTCCGTTGCGGTCGAAGACGAGGGTATTTGAGAAAATTTGGCGTCTGTCGGATTTGTTTTCGAGAATTAGCCAGTGCCGGTAAAATTCCTGGAATTACCAAGTCTTCGTGGTAGCCTAGATTAGGAGAAAAAATGGATCCAATCGCTAATATGTTTAGTCAAATTCACAATGCTTATTCTTCAGAAAAAAAAATATTAATGATTCCATTTTCTAATTTGAGAATGGCTATTTTAGCGATAATGAAAAAAAATCAATTTATCACTGGTTTCAATGAAATGAAATCAGATAATATGAAAAAAATACAAATTGAATTAAATAGCAGCCGTCTAAATTTTCGCCGTCTTAGTCGTCCTGGACGAAGATTTTATTCAACATCAAGAGAGATCCCCAGACCCAGAGGAGAAAAAGGTTTAGTTATTATTTCGACTTCCTCGGGAATGATGAACGGGGAAGAAGCTCGTCAAAAAGGTTTGGGGGGAGAGGTTATCGCCGAAATAGCCAGAGAATAAATTAAAGGTAAAAAATGTCAAAAATAGGTCGAAAAATAATAAAAATTCCCGATAGCGTTAATTTTGAAATTCAGGGGCAGAAGTTATTAGCAAAGGGTCCAAAAGGCGAGCTTACTTTACAATTGTCGGAAAGGTTAGCAATTCAAAAATTAAATCAGGAAATTAAAGTTTCCAAAAAATCAGACGATAAATATACAAAAGCCCTGCACGGACTTTATTGGAAACTAATTGCTAATATGATTGAAGGAGTAAATATTGGTTTTGAAAAAAAACTTCAATTTACCGGGGTTGGTTTTCGGGCAGAAGTTCAAGGAGATAAACTGATTTTAAATCTCGGCTATTCTCATTCTTCAGAGATTATTGCCAAAGCAAATATCAGTTTTAAAGTTGAAAAAAATATTATTACTGTTTCCGGGATCGATCGCCAGGTGGTTGGTCAGCAAGCCGCGGATATTAGAAGTCTAAGACCGGTTGAACCGTATAAAGGCAAAGGAATAAAGTATCTTGATGAAATTCCCCGCAAAAAACCTGGTAAGGCCGCTAAAGCAACAATTGCCGGAGCCTAATAAGAAAAATTATGAGAAAAAATTTACCAAAAAAAAGAAATAAATCGAAAATATTCGGGATATCCTCTCGTCCCCGGGTGGCGGTTTTTCGTTCCAATACATTTTTATATCTGCAAGCAATCGATGATCAAAAACAAGTAACCATCGCCGCCGCTTGCTCAAAAGGGGATTTGTCGCCCCCTAAAGAATTAGCGAAAAAACTGGAAGCCAGTAAAATAAAAAAAATAGTCTTTGATCGCGCGGGGTATAAATATCACGGGAAAATTAAGCAACTCGCAGAAGAGTTAAGAAAGGCCGGATTGGAGTTTTAGATGGATAATGTAAAAAACGAGGATTCTTTTCAAGCAGAAAAAATCGAAAAAAAGGTTTTACAAATTGATCGAGTCTCACGAACGGTTCGGGGCGGAAGGAGAATTCGTTTTAGAGCACTAGTGGCTGTCGGAAACCATGCCGGCAAAGTTGGTATTGGGGTCGCTAAAGGTCCGGAAGTTGCTTTGGCAGTGGAAAAAGCCACCAAAATTGCCCAAAAACAGATGATTGAAGTACCGATTATTAATGGGACGATTCCGCAAGTAATGAGAATTAATCATGGATCAGTGGAAATTATTCTAAAGCCAGCAAAAGAAGGCACATCAATTGTTGCCGGCGGGGCCATCAGAACGATTTGCGAATTAGCCGGAATTAAAAATATAGTTGGTAAAATTTTAGGTACTTCCAATAAAATTAATAATAGCAAGGCCTTGATTTTTGCTTTTGAGAAAATATCAAAGGAAAAATGATTATGGAGCTTCATCAATTGGAAAAAGTTGTCAAGAAAAAATCCAAAAGACTCGGACGGGGAGTGGGTTCAGGTAAGGGTAAAACCGCTGGCCGCGGGACTAAAGGTCAAAAATCGCGGTCTGGTTATAATTTACCAAGAAGATTTGAGGGCGGACAAATGCCTTGGATTCAGAGAATAAGTAAATTAAAGGGCTTTAAAAGCAGACATCCAAAAGCGCAAATTGTCAAAATTTCCCAAATTGAAGCCAAATTCAAAGAAGGTGAACGGGTTGATTTAAAATCTTTGATAGAAAAAGGTTTAATTAAAACAAAAGATTTACCGGTTAAAATTTTAGCTGATAAAAAATTGGAAAAAGGATATCTATGGCGCGAGGTTAAACTTTCGCAAAAAATCCTTAAAGTAAAAGTGGCTGAAGAAGCTAAAAAAGATATCAAGCCATTTATTCCGGCAAAACCAGTTAAAACTCATTCAGTTAAGATCTCTAAAAATAATCTTCAGAAAAAATAGCTCTCTTTTGAACGGCTCATGGGTGTGCGTATTTCCAGATTATACCTCTAAGGTGGAGGAGATTTAGTTAATAATATCGCTGATAGCGGAGAAGCTCGAATAGAGATTCTTTGTTGACTAAATACAAAAGGCAAAGACTGCTGCTAAGTAATAGTACTGACAGCCATTTGGTATAAATGCCGTAAGTGCGGCGGATCAAAACCAAGGAAATAATTGCCGCAACTATTGGAAAAATAAAAGTAAGTTCTCCCAAAGGCAAAAAATAACCGCTAAAATAGACCTCACCTTGGCCAAGCAAATTGGCTAAATTAAGTTTAATTATTCCTTTAATTGCCAATATTTCCAAGATTACTAAAACCATCACTGCAATTGAACCGGCTTTGGTATAATAACCTTCGGTGCGGATGGCTTCATAAATTGCCGCCGGGAAGATGCCGATGATTATGATAAGCGGATTCTTTAAGTAGAAGCCGAGAATAATTGTTGTCAAAGTGAACACGGTTAAAACCAGACAAATCGTCAAGGGAATTCGCCGATCCTCAATTTTTGGAGAATCTACTTTCTGCATATTCCTCCTCAAAAATATTTTTTACTTTTTTGTTTTTAGTAATAATACCCCCAAATTCCTGACCTCATCAAGGCTATCAGTCCAAGGATTCCTATAAGTATTAATAGAACTATAAGCCATTTGGGAATATTTACCTCCTTATTTAAATATTATCACAAATATCATGCCAATTTTAGTCACCTGTGAATGGTTTTTTTATTGAACCAAAACAAAAAGACGTCAGGCATATCTGCCCGTCCGTCTGTAGTCTAGGTGCTGAGCCTGAGGTAGGAGCCAGGGGGCCAGGGGGAACACCTTAGAGGTGTCAACCTGTTACAATTTTAAACACCTGATATATCGAATTGTTGTTTATAGAAAATTAAACCATAAAAAAAGACGGGCCGCTGTTGACGAGCCCGTCGGGTGTGGGGTCGGGTGTGTCTTATGAATAGCCGGAAACTGGCTAAGCGGTCAAGATGCTGATTCTGCTTTGCCATCGGCGAAT
>JBBUEO010000017.1:0-7594 GCA_038056915.1 Patescibacteria group bacterium | reverse complement strand
CCGCTGCCAATCTCCTCCCCGAAGCCCATCACCGCCATTCATCCGTCCCGACCTTGTTAGCGACTTTGTTGGGATTCGGGTTGATATTTTTATTGGGGAGATTTATTTAAAAATATGAACAGGCCCTCTGTCATCCATTGGATGATTACTAGCAAATGCAATTTAGAATGTCCGTTTTGTTTTTCCTTTGATCGAAAAGATCTATCTACTAAGAAAAATATTGAAATCGCAGGTAAAATTATATCTTTTGGTGTTCGAAAAGTCGTAATTTCTGGTGGTGAGCCTTTATATCGCAAAGATATCATAAAGATTATTAATTATTTGAAAAGTAAAAAATTGACCATTCGTCTGGATACCAATGGTTTGTTACTGGCCAAATATCTTGATCGACTTAAAAATATTGATGCTGTGGGCATTTCTTTAGATGGTCCTGATCCAGCGACAGATCAGTCTATGCGGAAAAATCCCAAACACTTCGAATCGGTTATCAAAGCGCTCGAGAAGCTTAAAAAAACTCAAATAAGAATTTTTATCCATACTCTGGCAACGAAGTTAAATTACAGTTCATTAAAGTATATGAGTGGACTTTTAGAAAATTATCCAATTAAAAGTTGGGTCATATTTGAGTATTGCCCTTACGGTTTGGCCTATAAAAATAGAGATAAATTTGAATTAAAGCCAGGACAATTTGAAAAATTCAAAAAAATGATCAAGTACAAAGGTAAAATTAATTTCTGCCGGATAAAAGACAGAACAAAGGCATATTATTTCATCAACTCCGACGGCAGTATCTATACCCAGCCAAAAAAATTTCAATTTGATTATCCGGTCTTCGGGAATATTTTAATCGAAAAAAATCCCCAAAAATTCTTTTTAAAAATCAGTCAAATAAACAATAGAAAAAGAAGTAGGATTTTTTAATGAACTTCAAGAAGAAACGTTGAAAGCTCGACTTATGCTTGACATCTTCATTAGATTCTGGTATAATCAAAAATAATCTTGCACCTTAAGATTTTGATGGGATAAGCGCTTTGCAAAGCATTTTTGGGGTGGTTTTCAGGGCGCTTATCCCATCTGGGACAAGCCTGCCGTTTCGCGGCAGAAGCTCCGACGTCCTTTATGGACAGGGAGAATACAGAAGGAGGCAACGTGCGATGAGCACAAGCCAAGTGAGAGGTTTCGGGTCGTTAGTCAAGGGGAAGTACGATTCGGGCATAAGGAAGTTCGAGAAAGCTCTGGAAAAGGCAGGAAGAGATCCTGCCGATGTTATCGAGTTGCTCGACACCAACGAGGGCTATTGCCGGCGGCTCGCTGAATTCGCCGCCCGCGGTGCCATCTCGATGCCGGCCAGCTACAAGCTGGCGCGTCGGATCATGGGAAGGAATCTCTTTGGTCTTGAGGAATGGACATCGTTCTACTGGATCTCGTTCACCCAGAGGGAGCTTAGCAATGCTGTCAAGTTCCCATGGAGCGAGGAAATCCTCGACAGCGAGTGCCCGTTCAATCCGGGCAAGGCCGTCAGCGAGACCCACTTCGCCTTTCTGGGGATCAACCGGTACAATGGTCCCGTCACCGAGGCTCACGGTCCGCTAACGACTATGGCTTGGCAGAAGATTCAACCTGCCGGCAGCCAGCCGAGGTTCTACGCGTACGGAGCGAACTGCTGGTATCCGAATGAGCAGTTCGCGGCCGTCCCGCTCGAGCTGCGCTGGCACCTCGCCCTCACGGAGATCGTGCCTCGTTCGCACTCCACCAGCTGGGTGGATATGCAGGGCATGATTATTCCCGAGGCGTATGAGGTACCCTCTCTAATCATTGAGGTGACGAAGGTTCTTTTGTACTACAAGATGAACGACGTCTACCTCAATCGTAACTACTACGGGGCGACCGACATGGTTTCTGACGGCCGCCGCGTCATGGTCGGCCGCTGCATCGGCGAGGGCGTCAGTGTCAACAACTGGCGCGGTGTCGCCAATGACGATGTCGGGCTTTCGCTCCTTCGGAAGTCAGGGGTCTGAACCTTGTCACCTTGAAGTCTCGTTTCTGTCGAACACTTGAGCCTCCGCGGCATTTTTGCGCGGAGGCTCTTTGCATTTAATAAGGAAAATACATACTATCAAGAACACCCCAGGGGTGTCGGAGTTGGTCAAGACTCATCTGTTAATCGTCTTTTAATTATTGCGAGTTCTCGCTGGTAGGATTTTCGATCTGTGACAAATTTATGATATTGCTTTGGTTTAATGGCTAACAAGTCATTATACTGACAAAATGGATAACCGGCTTTATTTAGATATTCATTATAGGATGAATGCTGCCATGCTTGCGGATTTTCTGTGAGGTGAGCGGTTACCGGATTTAAATGTAGATATCGCGTCAAATGAATTAACTGTTCATCGTTTTCAACCCTGACATTTTGAAATTTACTCTCCCATAATGGCCCCTTTCGTTTATGTTTTGTATTGAAATAGCGACTATAACCATTTGAGATATTTCCTATAAATTTTGAAATTCCAAATTCCGCCAATTGTTTCAGAATGAAATGAAAATGTGTTGGCATCAAACAATAAGCAATAATCTGCACAATGTTAAATTGACTCTCTGTAATTGAATCTAAGTAATCCCAAAAACCAAATTGTTGAACTTCTTTCAATTTTATGAAATAAGAGAATTTAGTTGGAGGATTTTTGACCTGAAAGAATTTCATTAAGTATATAAATCTTAAATAATCGCGGTTAGAGTTGAATATTTTGAAGTCGGCGATGCTTCGATTAAATACGTGATAAATTTCTCCTTGATCTAAATGAATTTTTCTTTGCATACTTCTATTTTACCACAAAACCAACACCCCAGGGGTGTTGGTATGGTATAAAGTTAAAAGATAAGGTATAATTAAATCTATGGAACAAAGTCATATCAGAAATTTTGTTATCATCGCTCATATTGACCACGGTAAATCCACGCTGGCAGATCGGATGTTGGAAATTACCGGCACTGTTTCTAAAGACAAACTTCGGCCACAAATGCTCGATACCATGGATTTAGAACGCGAGCGGGGGATAACCATTAAAATGCAGCCAGTAATGATGATTTGGGAACCAAATCCTCAAATCCTAAATCCTAAATCAGAAATGCTAAACAAATCCCAAATTCAAAATAGTAAAAATTCAAATAGTTTAGAATTTAGAGCTTCGAATTTAGAGTTTGCAAATTCAACATTTGTGTTGAATTTGATCGACACTCCCGGTCATGTTGATTTTTTTTATGAAGTCTCCCGTGCCTTAAAGGCCGTTGAGGGGGCGATTTTGTTAGTCGATGCCACAAAAGGAATCCAAGCCCAAACGCTGGCTAATTTACAAATTGCCCAGGAAAATAATTTAAAAATAATTCCGGTGATAAATAAAATTGATTTACCGGGAGCAAAAATCGAACAGACAAGAGGGGAGATAGCAAAATTGTTAACTGTTGATATTAATGAAATTTTACTTATCTCCGCTAAAACCGGCGAGGGTGTTAAAGAATTATTAAATAAAATTATTTCGAAAGTTCCCGCCCCCAAAGGGGAAAGGAAGGGGGGATTTAAGGCCTTAATTTTTGACTGTGTCTATGATCAATTTCGGGGAGTAATTGCTTATGTGAGAGTTTTTAATGGTTTAATTAAAAAAGGCGATAAAATTAAATTTTTAGCGACAAATAATATTGGGGTTGTTGCTGAAATAGGGAGGTTTCGTCTAAAGTATGAGCCAACCGAATTTCTAGGGGCAGGGGAAATTGGCTACCTTACGACCGGCGAGCGGGAATTAACGAAAATTAGAGTCGGCGATACTATCACTTTAGACTCCCCCACTCAAGTCTCCCCTATTGAAGGTTTTAAAATTCCCCAACCCTTTGTCTATGCCAGTTTTTACCTTCAAAGCGGTGAGCCCTCACTTTTGCGCCGATCTTTGGAAAAACTTTCATTAAATGACGCCAGTTTATACTTTATTCCGGAATCGTCAAAAAGTTTCGGTCAGGGGTTTAAGGGCGGTTTTTTGGGATTGTTGCATTTAGAAATAGTCAAAGAGCGCTTAGAGCGCGAATACGGACTTAATTTGATCGTTACCCAACCACAAGTTGAATATCGGAAGACTGAAGACGGGAAACAGAAGACGGAAAACGGTTACGAAGAACCGTGGGTGAGGTTAGAGATTATTACTCCGCAGGAATATATCGGAGGGGTGATGGAGCTGGCGCAGTCAAAACGAGCAATTTACAAAGACACCCAATACATGTCTGACCGTGCTATTTTGTCTTATCAAGCACCGCTTGGAGAAATTATCATTGATTTTTATGATAAATTAAAATCAGTCTCACAAGGATATGCGTCGCAAAATTATGAATTTATCGGCTATCGGCCGGCTGATTTAGTTAAATTAGAAATCATTATTGCTGGGGACAGAATCGAAGAATTTTCGCGAATTGTCCCCCGCTTACAACAGTATCAGGAAGCAAAAAAACTGGTTTCCAAATTAAAAGAACTCATCCCGCGGCAGATGTTTGAAGTCGCTTTACAAGTCTCCATTGGGGGAAAAATTATAGCCCGCGAAAATATCCCGGCGCTTAGAAAAGATGTCACTGCCAAACTTTACGGTGGCGATAGGACCCGTAAAGACAAACTTTTAAAAAAGCAAGCGATGGGGAAAAAAAGGATGAAGCGTCTTGGCAAAATCGATATCCCAGATAATGTATTTATCGAAATGCTTAGACAGTAGCCAAGTCCCGCCAATTATTTATGATAGTTTCGACCTTATCTTTTCGACAATTTTATCCAAGTCCCAGTTTGATTTGATAATATAATCGCAGGCTTCTTTTTCGATAGCTTCGGCAATTTTTTCTTCTTCGCGGACAATTGTCAATAGAATTACCGGCACCTCTTTGCCCCAATCATCTTTTCTCAAGAATTTCAGCATTTCCAAACCGTCCATGATTGGCATATTGATATCAAGCAAAATCAAATCCGGGTGTTTTACTTTAGCGGTTTGCAGTCCCTCTTCGCCGTTGATGGCGGTTAAAACTTTAAAATTTTCGTTTTCAAGTTTTTCGGTGAGAATTTCTCTCAGAGACGCATCGTCGTCAACCACTAAAATAGTTTGAATAGCCATTTGTCCTCCTGTTTTGAAAAATTAAATTTTACTTTTTGGCAGAAATTTTTTAAGCTCTTTGAAAATTTTTTGAGACTGTTTATCGGCGGCATGCAATTTTTTACAATTGTTTTATCATTGTTTTCATCTTATCAAATTATCCCGATTTTACAATGTAATGTATGCGTTGCATACAAATTTGACTTTTTAATAATATAATAATATTATTAGATCAAGTGGAGGGTTATTATCAAGCTAAAGGTTGGGCTTTTAATAGTTGATCTAAATATTATTAGTTGGAAACCAATTTTTTTGTTATTTCTGGGCATCCTTCTCAACTTTTTTATATTTTTAGGGTCTAATTCCGCTTTTGCCACCGCTCCGGGTGATGTTTTGTGGGCTAAATCAACGACAGTCGCACCAAATGGTTCTATTTTTTATAGTTCTGCCACTGATTCTTTGGGTAATATTTATGCCGTGGGTAAGATTGTGGGTAATGGCCAATTCGATTTTGGCAATAGCGTGACAGTCAGCGGTGCCGGGACGATTTTCGATAATGCCGTCCTAGTCAAATATAACTCTAACGGACTGGGCTCAGTGGGCCAAATCAACCATTGTTGCTCCAAAAGGATCAAGATTTAACAACATCGTCCTTGATTCATCCGGCAATATTTATGTTGTTGGCGCTCTTGACGGCAATGGCGAATTTAATTTTGGCAATGGGGTAATATCAGTGGAAATTACGGTCTTACTTTTAACGTCTTAATTGTCAAATACAATTCCGCGGGTGTTGCCCAGTGGGCTAAGTCAACGACGACTGCACCAAGCAGCTCGACTTTTTATAGTCATTCAGTTGATGCCTCCGGAATATATGCAGTGGGGGTGATTAAAAATAATGGTCAGTACGATTTTGGTAATGGGGTAACCGTAAGCGGTAACTACGCTAGCAATGGTTATAATGCGGTCATTGTAAAATATAATTCTGCGGGTTTAGCTCAATGGGCTAATTCTACTACCACTGCTCCCCATGAATCAAAGTTTAACAACGTCGTCCTTGATTCGTCCGGCAATATTCTTGCTACCGGCGGTATCAAGAATAATGGTCAATATGATTTCGGTAATAGTGTCACAGTAAGCGGAAACTATGCGACTGGCTATAACTCTGTAATTTTAAAATATAATTCTGCGGGTGTTGCCCAATGGGCCGAATCAACCACCACCGCTCCGGCCGCATCAGAATTTAATGATCTAACTTTAGATAATTCCAGTAATATTTATGCTGTTGGCTATATCAATGGCAATGGCGAATATAACTTTGGCAATGGCGTGACAGTCAGTGGTAATTCTGCAGTTCAAAATACAGCAGTTGTAAAATTCAATTCTGCGGGTGTTGCCCAGTGGGCTAAATCTACTGTTTCCGCGCCTGCCGATTCATTGTCTGAGTTACAAGACGTTGTCCTTAATCCTTCAGGCGGTATTTATACCGTGGGTTCTAATGGTATCAATGGCGAATTTGATTTTGGCAATAGTGTGACTGCTAATGGTGCTTCAGAGGCCGGTAATGTTTTGATCATTAGCTATAATGCTGAAGGTACTTCCCAATGGGCCAAATCAACACCTACCGCGCCTCAATTTGAAGTTTCAATTTTTTACGGCGTTACTGTTAGTTGCTCTGGCAGTATTTATGCGGTCGGTCAAATCGATAACACTGACCCCTATTCTTTCGGATCAGCCGAAGCAACCGTCAGCGGGGCGAATGCGGGCAATAATGCGGTGATTGTTCAATACGTTGGAGATGCCCCAGATTCCTGCCCAATTTCTTCTCCCTCATTTTCGAGCGCATCAACATTTGAAAATTTGCCCGGTGACGATCGACCGGTTAATTTAGATGAAGGCGGAGTCGTTACTGAACCTGTCTATACAATTGAAGTTAAACCTTCCGGTAGAGGGATTGTTAAAGTTGAATTTTATATCGATGATAATTTAATTTGTACCGATCAAGAACCCGATTCGCAGGGCGTTTACAGTTGCGATTGGGATACAACTGAATATCATTCTGCTGTGAGGATTATTGCCTATTACAACAATGGTCGAACCATTACCTTGACAAGGAATGTTGAGGTCCAATCTGCTATGGATCAAGTATCGGTTCTTCCTGAAACCGGTGCAGACCAATTCAATTTTTTACTTTTGATCTTTAATTTAAATTTTTATCGCAACCTCAACCTTATCCAAAGCTAGTTTATAAGATAGTTCTCAAAATATTTCGAAAGTTTTAAAAAGAGAAATTAATTCGCCAAGCTTCTATTGGAGGGACATTCGGGTCTAGAACCCTTCGATAAACTCAGGGCAGGCCTTTTAGCTCTTTTAACACCTCTCTCCCTCTATATAGTAGGATGCCTAATTTTGGGGCGATTTTCAATCCTTCGACTCCGCTCAGAATGTTATAAACGATGGGGCCATACAAAAACTATCCT
>JBBUEO010000016.1:0-3283 GCA_038056915.1 Patescibacteria group bacterium | reverse complement strand
TTATCAATCCCTAAGAGCAATTTGGCAAATCCATATTGATAGCTATTAACATTTTGACCCAGAAGAAGAATATCTTTGGCGCCATTTTCCAAGGCTTTTTTGATATCACTAACAATTTCATCAAATGGTTTTGAAACCTCCCGACCGCGAGTTAGAGGCACTGCGCAATAAGAGCAAAAATTATCACAGCCGGTCATAATCGGAATGTAGGAAATTTCCCCAACAATATCTTTACTCATTATTCCAATATTCTGCAGAATATTGGAATAGTTATTGAAATATTCATTTATGTCTTTTATAGATAATAGATTTTTTAGCTGAAAAAATTTAATCCCTTTTTGGGCAAATTTTTTCTTATCAGCAGGTAAAACGCAGCCGGTAATAAATATTTTTTTCTTATTGGCTTGCCACTTTTTGATTTTTCCCCAAATTCTGTCAACGGCTGATTGGCGAACCGAGCAGGCGTTGACAATTACCAAACCAGCCTCCTTTTCAGAGGCTGGTTTAAATCCAATTTGAGATAAAGTTTTAACTAATCTTTGGGAGTCATAGATATTCATCTGACAGCCCAAAGTAAAAAGAAAATATTTTTTAGACATCTCAATCTATTTTTCTTCTTTGGCAGGTGTTGAAGGTTCAGTTTGAGGTTTTTCAGTGGGCTTTTCTTCTCCTTCTTTTACTTCTTCCTTTTTGGCTTTTTCAACTTCGGCTTTGGCTTCAATATCTTCGATTTGGGCTTTTTCAGTATCAACAGCCGCCTCTTCTTCTATGGCTTTTAACTCTTCTTCAGAGCGGGGCGGCGTCACCTGGGCAATAATGTCTTCGGCTTCGTCTAAAACTTTTATTCCTTCGGAGATATTTAAGTCGCCGACATGGATGAGGTCTTCAAAGGTTTTTAAGACCGAAACGTCAACTTCAATTTTGGAAACTAATTTATCCGGCAAACATTCGACCTTAATAGAATCTTTATTGGTAATTAAATTGCCTTCTAGTTCTTCGACCGCTTTAGAGGCGCCGACAAATTCTAAAGGAATTTCCGTCTGGACGGCTTTTGATAAATCAATATTATAGAAATCCGCATGAATGATTTCATCGGTAAGCGGATGGCGCTGAAGATCGCGAATGAGAACCTTTAAAGTTTCTTTTTGAGGAATTTCAAGATTGATAATTGTTGCTTCTCCGGCTTGCTTGGCAATCATTAAAAGCTCTCTTTTACTAATCGTAAGGGAAAGAGGTTTGATTTTTTGGCCATAACAAACCGCGGGGATTTGATTTTTCCCACGCATAATTTTTACCTTTTTGCCCAAAAGGTCTCTGGGAGTAGCTTTGAGTGTTAATTGCTCCATAATTTTTGGAAATCTCCGTCAAATTTTTCTAAAGCTCGATGCAATTCTAAAACATGATTAGTATTCAAGGGTGTAGTTTTGGGGATTTTTTGAGAAAAAGTCGTCATAAATAAGGTCAAATGACCATTGCGGCAAATAGTTTGGATGATTATGGTTTGATCAAAAAGTCCTTTGAGTTTTATCTCGCCGATTTGGTAATTTTGACCGCAAACCGGACAATAAAGATCTTTTTGTATTTGTTGAATTATCTCGTGAAGATTAGGCATATTTACTCCTTCGTCTTTAATGGCCAGGTGATCTCGCCATTGGCGAGATTTAGCCTTTTAGCATATTATCTCGCATTTTGGGCAGTTTGTCAAATAAGCGACGACCCCGCCAGCCTTAATTTGTTTGAACCTGTTAGAGCACACCTACGCGGTGGTCTTTGAGGGATTAAAGTGTAGAAATAGCGATGACCCCGCCAGCTGGCGGGGTCAGGAAGGGTCGAGATACTCAAGTTCGATGTGCGCGACAGTGGTGAAGCTGCCGCTTTGGCGGCCGAGTTCACTCCATCGCGAGCGGCAAGTATGAGGATTTTGAAACGGTTCAACGCCCTCTTCTCCTAAACAGGAGACGCCGGTGGCTGTTTTTGGACCGGTCCGATTAAAGCCGAATAATGTCCAGTAATCATCGGCCTGCATGAGAAGAATCCAGGGCGGCTCTTCGGCCAAAAGTTCGGTTACTTCTTTAATTAGGTCCCATATTCCCCCGGGGCCTTTTTCAGCAATAGTCAGTTTTAGTTTGGCGATTCTTGGTGTGTGACGTTCTTGAAATACTTTTTCGGAGGCGCTGGCAGCATCTTCATAAGTAGGGAACAAGGTCAGATTGTTCATGGTTAGTGGATCGGTATAGGGAGAAGTTACATTTTTGCTTTGGCCAAACAAGTTTTGGAAGTGTTCTCCTATTCTGGCGACGATAATAAAACCTTCAATTGTCCGCATCGGTTTGTTCACCCCCCTTTAATATGAAGAATAGATCATCGATCTGAAGAAAGCAAATCAAATTGTCTTATTGTAAACTACTAAATGAACCTATTAGAGCACACCTACGCGGTGTCCTTAAAATGGTTAAAATATGATATAGTAAAATTGCTATGAGAAAAATTCCATTAGAAAAAGGGGAGACTTATCACATTTTTACAAGGAGTATTGCTGATTTTAAAATTTTTAATAATAAAAGAGATTTTGAAAGAATTTTATGGTTGATCAGATATTATAGATTTAGTAATGATCTAAGATTTTCTAAATTTATTGACTTACAAATAGTTCAAAAAGAAGGATTTAACAATGCTTTAAAGATTGTGTTAAAAGATTCTAAAGAGAATGTGCAAATTATTGCCTATTGTATTATGTCAACTCATATCCATCTTATTTTAAAACAATTAGTCGAAAACGGAATTTCAAAATTTATGAACGATTTATTAAACGGTTATTCTAAATATTTTAATATTAAATATAAAAGAAAGGGTCCTTTATGGGAAAGTAGATTCAGAAGTATTTTAATAAATAGAAATGAATATCTTCTGCATTTAACAAGATATATTCATCTCAATCCCGTAACTGCAAATTCGGTTGACCATCCAGAGGACTGGGATTTTTCTTCATATAAAGAATACATAAATACAGTTAGCAATAATGAAAAAATTTGTAATTATAAAGGAATTTTAGAAATTGATTCATCTTATCGTAAATTTGTTAAGGACCGGATTTCATATCAACGAGAATTAGCCCAAATAAAAGATCTCATTATTGACTAATCTAACCATATAGAGCACACCTACGCGGTGTCCTCTGGTTGGTTCGATGACTATTTTAATATTTTTTTCAGAGTTTTTAATTATCCAAAATAATACTATTGACAAAAGCTTGAAATTCAGAGAGAGAGAGAGTTAAATGGAG
>JBBUEO010000015.1:0-15957 GCA_038056915.1 Patescibacteria group bacterium | reverse complement strand
AGGATTTTTTTGACCTCGTTATTAGAAATTTCTTGGCGTCGTTTTTGAAACGGTTCGAGTTCTTTGATTATCGCTTCTGCTAGCTCTGGTTTAAGCTCAGAATATTTGATTGTTCCTTGTCGGCGGGCTTGCCAATAATATTCAGCTCTCTCTTTAGAAATCAAAGTCTCGATCAGGCCGATAAGATTTTTAGTGCTGTTGGAGATTTCCGGCTCATTGCCTTGATCAGTGGTGGCTTGGGCGATTTTTTCTCGGATAGTCTCGGGATTGTCATTTAAAGCAATATAAGTCGAGGAGGCATTCGATTTACTCATTTTACCAAGACCGTCAAGGCCCAAAATTCTTTTTGCCGGCGAAAGGAGAGCTTTCGGTTCTGTAAATACTTTGCCAAATCTTTGGTTAAAACGCCGGGCCAAATCGCGGGCTAATTCGACATGCTGGACTTGATCTTCACCCACCGGCACGCCTTCGGTTTGGTAAAGCAAAATATCAGCTGCCATCAGCACCGGATAGTCAAAAAGACCTACTCTTTCTTCATTTTTTTGAGTTTTTTCTTTAAATTGGGTCATTCGCTGGAGTTCGCCGATGGTGGTAATGGTATTCAAGAGCCAGGCCAATTCCGTATGCTCCGGCCGATCGGATTGCAAAAAAATCGTTGCTTTTTTAGAATCGATACCGGCGGCCAAAATATCTTTAGTGGCTTCAATTATCCGAGCGGGCATTTCCTTTGGAGAATAGTCAACCGTAATCGCGTGCAAATTGACGACGCAAAAAATCGTTCCGACGCTTCGGTCGGAATCCCGACTAACCGTCGGGACCTCATTTTCTTCTTGAAGTTTAACCCAGTTTTTAATCGCCCCCAAATAATTGCCCAGATGAAACTCGCCCGAGGGCTGAATACCCGAGAATATTTTCATATTTTAAGTTTATCAAATCGCCCTCTTGCAATCAAGCGACATTTAATATAAGATCAGTTGTCTATGACAAAAATTGAATTATCGATTTTTAAGACTTTAGCGTTTTTCGCGGTTTTTGGTCGGCCGTTGACTTTAGAAGAAATTTGGCAATATTTATATAAATTAAAAGCAAGCCAGCTTCAGGTTTTAATTGGTTTGGAAAATTTACAAAAAAATTCAAAAATAAATAGAAAAAATCAGTATTACTTTTTAAATCGCCAGCCCTTAATCATTGCGGAATTTGAAAATAGAAAGTTAGTCTGTCAAAGAAATTGGCAAAAAGTAAAGTGGGTAATAAGGTTATTGCGAAATATTCCATTTGTAAAAAATATTTCGATTATTAATTCTTTGGCTTTTGGGACCTCAAATGAAAAATCTGATATTGATATTCTTCTGATAGCAAAAAAGAATCGTCTTTGGACTACGCGGGCTTTATTAGTTTTGCTTTTAGAAATTATAGGACAGAATAAAAACAAATGGTATCAAGCGGGTAAGTTTTGTTTGGGTTTTGCTTTTGATGAGAATCGCCTAAATTTAAGCCAAATTAAAAAAGATTACCCCGCCCATTTTGTCTATTGGTTGGCATCACTTGCGCCTGTTTACGATCGGGGGATATATCGAAAACTGATTCAAGCCAACTCTTTAGTTGAGATTTTACCAAATTGGCAGGTTAAAAACCCTAAAATTACCAGTCCCACCTTTACCTTATTAGAAAAATGGTTTTCGGGGAAATTGGGCGATCGCCTTGAAGCTTTTTTAGCCCGTATCCAAATTAACAAAGTCTGGCGCGACCCGCAAAATAAAAAAGCCGAAGGGAATAAAGTAATCGCTGACAAGTCAATGCTTAAAATGCACCCAATGGATCGGCGGGGAGAATATCAAAAAAAATGGCTCGAGATTTTAAGGGGGGTCTTGACATGATTATTAACGATATTATAAAATAAGGGGTGATGGAAGTCGGTTATTCCCCCTTCCGGCTTCCGTCACTTCGAAATTTAAAAGTCGAAGTTTTTAATTTAGCGACTGAAAGGAGCGCATCATGAAGATTCACCCCTTAGGTGATCGAGTGGTCGTCAAGCCCCTCGAGCAGGAATCCAAAACTAAATCCGGGATTATTATTCCCGACACCGCCAAAGAAAAATCCCAAAAAGGCAAAGTCATTGCCAAAGGTCCGGGAAAATATGAGGACGGCAAACTGATACCTATGCAAATCAAAATCGGCGATACGGTTTTGTATAAAGAATACGGCGGCGATGAATTTAAACTTGACGGCGAACAAGTTATGGTTTTAAAAGAAGAAGATATCATCGCGGTTATTGAATAACCGCTCAAATTTCTAAATCCTAATTTCTAATTTCTAAACAAATTCTAAACTTCAATATTAAAATTATAAACAATTCAATAAGTTTCGAATTTCGTGCTTCGATATTCGAATTTACGACAAAGGAGTTTTAATGGCTAAACAAATCAAATTTTCCGAAAGCTCAAGAGAGGGAATCAAAAAAGGAGTAAATCTATTGGCGGATTCCGTCAAGGTTACTTTAGGTCCCAAGGGACGAAATGTCCTCTTGGATAAAGGGTTTGGCTCGCCCCAAATTACCAATGACGGGGTGACAATTGCTAAGGAAATTGACCTTAAGGATCCTTTTGAAAATATGGGAGCCCAATTAGTCAAGGAAGTGGCGACTAAAACTAATGATGTTGCCGGCGACGGCACTACTACTGCTACGTTGCTAGCGCAAATTTTAGTCAATCAGGGTTTGAAAAATGTTACTGCCGGCGCCGACCCTTTAGCCCTTCGTCGGGGGATTGAAAGAGGAGTTGAGACAATCACCCGGGCGATTAAAGACCAAGCCAAGGATGTTGTTGGCCAGGAAGAAATCGCTCAAGTAGCTTCAATCGCCGCTGCTGATGAAGAAGTCGGCCGTTTGATTGCCGAAGTCATGGATATGGTTGGCCGCGACGGCGTCATCACGGTTGAGGAATCGCAAACCGTCGGTCTTGATAAAGAAGTGGTTGAAGGTATGCAGTTTGATCAGGGTTTTATTTCACCTTATCTTATGACCGATACTTCGCGAATGGAAGCGGTGTTGGAAAATCCCTATCTTCTTATCACTGATAAAAAAATCTCGGCGATTTCGGAAATTATGCCTTTGCTTGAAGCCCTTGCCAATTCTGGCAAAAAAGAACTCGTCATTATTGCCGAAGAAGTTGAAGGCGAAGCTTTGGCAACTTTAATTGTTAATAAACTTAGGGGGATTCTCTCGGCTTTGGCGGTTAAAGCCCCTGGTTTTGGCGACAATCGCAAAGAAAACTTGTTAGATATTGCCATTTTAACCGGCGGCGAGGTGATTTCTGAAGAGCGGGGGATGAAACTGGAGGATGTTACTTTGGATATGCTTGGGAGCGCCCGCAAAGTCATTGCCAACAAAGACAAAACCACGATTATTGAAGGCAAAGGCGTTCAAGGAAAAATCAAAGACAGAATCAAACAAATCAAGCGGGAAATTGAAAAAAGCACCTCCGAATTTGACCGGGAAAAACTGGAAGAACGCTTGGCTAAACTGGCCGGCGGAGTAGGGGTAATTAAAGTTGGCGCCGCCACAGAAGTCGAATTAAAAGAGAAAAAAGATAAAATTGATGATGCGGTTCATGCTACCCGGGCAGCGGTAGAAGAAGGGATTGTTCCGGGCGGCGGGGTGGCTTTGGTTGACTGCATCAAATCGCTTGATAATCTCGGACTTTCCGGCGATGAAAAAGTGGCTTTGGAAATTTTGCGGCGGGCGCTTGAAGAACCCATGCGTCAAATTGCTCAAAATGCCGGTAAAGACGGTTCAGTGGTGATTGAGGAAGTCAAGAAAAAAGCTAAAGGCATCGGCTATGACGCTCAAAAAGACGAATATGTTGAGATGATTAAAGCCGGCATTATTGATCCGGCCAAAGTCACCCGCTTGGCTTTGCAAAATGCCGCCTCGGTAGCGGCATCGATTTTGACCACCGAAGTCGTTGTTACCGATTTACCAGAGAAAAATCAGCCAGCCGGCGGTGCAATGCCAGCCATGCCGGGCGGAATGGGCGGGGAAGAATACTAAGTATAAGTAAAAAGTAAAAAGGAATTAGTAATAAGGAAAAAGGGCTGAGACGATAGATGTGTGCTTAGCCTTTTTTCAGTGGATTAACTAAATTCTAAGGACTTATAACCAATTAGGTAGGTTAATTTTACCCTTATCGATAATATGGCCCTCGAGGCGTAGTATCCGTTCTTTTTCCTTCGTACCTCGCGCATAGCCGCCGAGAGAGCCGTCAGCGCGGATGACGCGGTGGCAGGGAACGGGGTCGAATTCTTCCAAAGGCAGTTGCCATTCGCGCTGGCGGTAGTTGCGATTCAAGATATTCCCCACTGCCCGGTAAGCCCGTGGCGAGCCAGCCAGTTTGGCCACTTGAGAATAGGTCATCAATTTCCCGCGGGGAATTTGAGAGACAATTTTGATTACTTCTTTGGTAAAAGTTCTTTGCACACTTCTATTATATACATCCTTCTATCATATACATCTATATAAATCAAAACATCAAATTTAACAGGTAGAAAATATACCAATATTTTCGCGATCGTTGAAAATACCCGATAATTATAACCTGTTATTTAGACTATTATTTATTCTACTATTTGCATTTGAAATCCTTTTTCCTAACCTTAGAGGTTAAACCTTAGGATTTGGGCTAAAAAAGGAGAAGTGGATTGGAGCAAATAAGCTCATCTTCAATACTCTTCTTTGGTATAAATTTGGCAAGTAAAACGGCTGACCCCTGCTGTTAGGCAGGGGTCGAAGGACTCACTTCCAGAGCCTTTATAGGATCCGGAAGGTTAATGAGATTTGTCGGACGTTGATCGTCAGGCCGGCGATTAGAGGCGAAGGAGAGACTTCGTCGAGGTGATGTTTCAACAAAGTGCCGATATCCCACCACTTAAAGGGATCTTGGGGATTCAGTGCTTCGTTTTGAAGCTTCCTCCTGGTCATACTATGAATCAACTCAATCGCTGCCTCGAAGTCGGCCAACGGCATCTCTTTTCGTGCTTCGATCTCGAGGTGATAGCGGATTTCAGCGAGGAAGAAGTTGTCTAATCTCCATTGGCAGTGCCGCCGCGCCGGGACAAAGTAGCCGAAGGCGGCGTAAGCTCGACATTGAAGGGGAAGGTCCGAACCTTGGACAAACTGAACTTTGTTTCCCCAGTAGACCCAGCCGGCTTTCTTGGGGTAGTGATAGTCTGGCCACCAGTAAGGCAGACTAATAAAGTGGTTTCCAAGGTAGATGGCCACCGAGGCACCGAAAACGGCTCTGGCAAATCCTGCTCCTAACCCTGCAACTTCCAAATGTTGGAGTGGCCCCAAAGCCAGGATAGCGAGTGCGGTGGTAGTGATGGCAAGGATCACTAGCCAGAGAGCTGATTGCGGACTGGCCAGGTAGATCCTTGGCTGTTTTCGTTGTCTTCGTACCTCTTCCAAGTCTCTGACGAGACTTTGGAGACTCAAGTTTCGAAGGTAAATCATCACTGCCACCGGCACGGTGACGGCAAACCAGCAAAAGACATCCCAGCGGAAGCTCTCGGACATTGAGCGTCTCCTCCTTGAAGGATATGATGTTTAGTCCGACTCTGTAGCATATCAAAAAGATTAGCTTTTTGTCAAGCTTAGCTTGACTTATACCTCGTTTAGCGGGTGTCAAGCCGTTTGGCCGACTGCTCCCGGCGGGATTTTTTCAATATCATCGGTAAAAATGATTTCTTTGTCGATTTTTACAACTTTATCGGCCGGGAAAATTCGAGGACCCCCGACGAGATCTTTCAGATAATATTTAACAACTGATTCGGTCTCAGTATCCAGCAAAAAGTTTTCCACCACTCCCAAGCGTTTGCCAGCTTGAGTTTTGGCCTTCATCCCCAAAAGGAGGATTTTTTTGGTTAATACTTCATTTATCCGGACGATTTCTTTGGCCTCAACAATATTTTCAATTGAATCAGTGACAATGCCATTAGGATCAAATTCGCGAATATCAACCGCTGATAAGACTTTTGGCACGCCTAAAATCCCGCCGGTTTTAATTAAAAATCCCAATAAACGGCCATTTTCCGGGTCAATTAAAACCTCCCGGATTGTTCCGATTTTAGAACTAATATCCATCGCCGCCACCGGCAGATTAATTAGTTTGCGAGCTTCAATAAACATCTCGATTTTATGATACCATAAAATCGAAGTAATAAGTAAAAACTAATAGGTAATAAGTTCAGGTTAAAAGTTATAACTTAATCAGCTGAAGTTTTTTACTTTTAAGCTACTCTCGACCAACATATTCTCCAGTCCTTGTATCCACCACTACTTTATCACCGGTTTTGATAAAGAGCGGCACTTGAATTTGGGCGTCGGTTTCCAAAGTTGCCGATTTAGATACATTTGCGGCGGAATTTCCTCGAAAACCGGGTTCAGTATAAGTGACCTCAAAAGCAATTTTGATCGGAAGATTAAGATTAATCGGCTGATCGTTAAAGTATAAAATATCAACTGGAGCACCCTCGCGCAAAAAATCAGCGGTCTTGCCAAGCTGTTTTGCCGATAGACTGAATTGTTCAAAAGAGGCCGTTTCCATAAAATAATAGCTATCATTATTATGATATAGATATTGGGCTTTTTTTGTTTCCAGCTGCGCCTCTTCGATCTTTTCCGCTCCGGCAAAAGTTTTTTCTAAAATTGAACCATCGATTAAACAGCGAAGTTTTGTTCTCATAATCCCGCCACCGCGGCCAAGTTTGGAGTGAGTCGCAGAAATTACCATATATAGCTTTTGATTATAAATGATTTTAGTGTTGATTTTGAGATCATTGATAGACAACATAAGTAATAAGTAAAAACGAATAAGTAATAAGTCCAGGTTAAAAGTTTTAAGTTATCCGTTGAATTTTTGACTTTTTACTTTTACCTTTTAACATAAGGAAGCAAAGCCAAATCTGTTAAGATTTCGGTCATCTTTTAACGTAAGGTAAAAGTGACATAAATCTTGCGCGTTTGATTGCTTCTGAAAGCCGGCGTTCATGTTTGGCGCAAGTGCCGGTATTGCGGCTGGGTTTTATTTTCGCCCATGGAGAAAGAAATTTGCCCAAAAGCGCGGCTTCTTTAAAGTCGATTTCATCAATTTTTTTACGGCAAAAATAGCATTGCCTTTTATGAAAAATCATTCTTCGAGGCATAATCACTCCTATGTCGTAAATTCTAAATCCGAAGCACTAAATCCGAAACAATTTGAATTTACTATTTATCATTATTTGTGTATATTCGTAGACAAAATTCGCCGGTTTAGAAGGGAATATTGTCCAGATCAATATTTTCATCGTCTTCAATCAATTCTTCATCTTTTTTTGGCGGGGTTTTGTCGGATTTATCTTTGGCAGTAGTTTTTTTAGGTTTATCTTCAGTTGATTCATCGGTGGAAGATTTAGGAGCCGTAATTTCTTCTACCTCATCAACTACGGCTTCACCAACAGCCCCTTTGGGAGTCAAAGCGATAAAGTTTTCCATAACAATTTCGGTGCGGTTTCGTTTGTTGCCGTCTTGGCCTTCCCATGAGCGAGTTTGAAGCCGGCCTTCAACATAAACACGAGCGCCCTTTTTAAGGATTTGGGCGACAATCTCGGCTAATTTTCTCCAGGCAACCACATTATGAAATTCGGTTTGTTCCTGCAAATTGCCGTCTTTATCGCGCCAGCGCCGGTTAGTCGCCACTCCAAAGGAACAAACCGCCTGACCATTAGGGGTATAACGCATTTCCGGATCGCGGGTTAAGTGACCGACAATTTGTGCCCGATTTAATGAAAACATGGTACTCCTTTCATGATATGAGGTATAACTTTCCACTAATTTTACTATTCACCTGTCTCGCCTTGCGAGCCAAGGCGGACGAATTATCGCTAATCAGATTTGTGTTGATTCGTGAAAAAAGATTAGCGGATGTTATTCCTTTAATAATTCGTCCAATTTTTCGTCCAAGGCTTTTAAGCGTTCTTCCTGGGTAAACTCTTCTTTTTGAATTTTTTCGGTCTTTTTTAATTTTGCTTCTGTTGGCGGCTTTGTCACTTTAGGCAAAGCTTTTTTGATAACTTTTGCTGGGACTTTGGGTTTTTCAGGTTTTTCAAGCGGTTTTACCTCTTGAGGAATTTCTTTTACTTCTGCCATTGGGGCGAGCGGTTCGGCTAAAAGAGTTTCTTTTTCTTGTACTAATTTTTCTTCCTTGACTGGTGTTGGTTTTTCTTTTATTTTAGAAATTTTCCCTGGTCTGCTTGATAAAATTATATGTCTTAAAATTTCTCCTTTAAGATTTAATTTAGAGGCAAGATTTCCGACTTTTTCAGGATCAATTGTCATAATCACCGTAGTATAAAAACCCCGGCTTTCTTTTTTAATCGGATAAGCTAAGTCTTTTTGGCCTAAAGATTTGACTTCAATAATTTTTCCGCCGGCGGTTTCGATTTCTTTTTGGACGGTTTTTTCCTTAAAATCTTCGCCGGTGATAAAGGTTAATTCATAGTTTTGCATAGCGAATTTAATATATCATAAGAAGCTTTTTTTGGCAAGGGTTTTGGCTTCGGCTATTCTCCTTATGGGATTAAAGATTAAATTTAAAGTGGACGATATCGTTATCTTGAATTGAGTAGTCTTTGCCTTCAGTGCGGATTTTGCCATCTTCACGAGCTTGCGTCCAGGAGGGAAATTTGATGAGTTCTTCGTATGGACAGACTTCGGCGGCAATAAAGCCCTTTTCCATATCAGTGTGAACAATGCCTGCGGCTTGGGGGGCTTTGGTGCCTTTTAATATCGGCCAGGCCTGAATTTGCCCGGCCGCCGTATCCTTGGCGTAGGCGGGGCTGTCAGCTGTTAGCTGTTGGCTGTTAGCCAATTTTAAAGTATAGAAGGTGATAAGATTAAGAAGTTTATATGACTCCTTGATGAGCCGAACAAGGCCGGACTCGGAGAGACCGTAAGATTTTAAGTACTCTTCGGCCTCTTTTGGGGGCAAATCAATTAATTCTTCCTCCATTTTTGCGGAAATATCAAGCATATTTAAGGCTCGCTTATCGTCAAAAGATGTGCGCTTTACAAAAGCATCACTGACGTTCCTTTCTGTGGCGCTTGCGACCCACTTTTGACTTCCAAGCTCGCCAAAAAGGGATTTTTTATCTATAAGATATTTTTCTTTAACATTGAAAACATATAGAGTTGGTTTTTTGATGCCGGCTAATTCAAGTTCAATATTGACTATTTCTTTAGCTTCCTCTGGGTTAGCATCTTTGGAAAAACCGTCCAGAATATGGATAATGGCGTCAACTTCCCGAATATGGGAGAGAAACTGATTTCCCAAACCCTCGCCCTGATGGGCGTTTTTCACCAGTCCGGCAATGTCGATAAATTTTATGGTGGCGGAAATTTTTTTTGGAAGCTGTAAGCTGTCAGCTATATGCTGTAAGCGGTTATCAGGCACTTCAACCATGCCGACATTCGGTTCAATAGTAGTAAATGGATAATCAGCCACTTTGGCTTGATGCCCGCGAACCAGAGCATTAAATAATGTAGATTTGCCGGCATTAGGTAGACCAACGATGCCAATAGAAAGACTCATAATATAATCATACTTTATATATTTTATTCTTACTAATAATATACCACCCCTGGGGTGGTCTTAACATGATTAGAATTTGTTCTATTAAAACGCGAAAAGTCCCGTCGTCTTGGCGGAGCTTATATGGATCCAGTTCAAGTCCCGGAAGGTTTATCCGGTTGTCTCCGTTGGCCGTGGAAGGCCTGGTGGACCTCCTGGAGATGGCGGTCAGTTATATGAGTATAAATTTGGGTAGTAGTGACTGATTTATGACCCAAAAGCTCCTGCACTGCCCGCAGATCCGCCCCCGCCATCAGTAAATCGGTGGCGAAACTGTGGCGTAAAACATGAGGCGTCACCCGTTTGGTAATCCCGGCCATTAAGGCATATTTTCGAATCATTCTTTGGACCGAACGGGGCGTTATAGGACTAATTTCGAATTTCGGATTTCGGATTTCGGATTTTTTCGTATGTCCGTAGGAAATAAAAAGATAATCATTCTTATCATTGCGTTTGGCTAAATAAGCCTTGAGCGACTCCTTGGCTTCCTGATCCAAAAACACCACCCTTACCCGGCCGCCTTTGCCTTTAACCGAAAATTCGCTCTTTTCTAAATTAATATCATCCTTTTTGAGATTACAAAGTTCAGAAACTCTTAAGCCAGTAGAAAATAATAAATTCAAAATTGCTTTATCACGGAGGCCTTGGATAGTTTTTAAATCTGGTTTAGACAAAATTTCTTCGAGCTCTTTATCATCCAAAAAACTAATTTGCCGTTCGCCGGTTTTTATAAGCTCTATTTTATCGGGGGTAAGAGTTTGAATCCCACGAAAACTTAAATATTTCAAAAAAGCCCGTAAAGCAATCAGGTGATAATTTTGGGTGGCTTTGGAAAGAACTTTTTGACGGTTGAGAAAAAGGCGATATTTCCTGATTAATTCAAGGTTGAGATTTTCTGGCTTTTCCACGCCCATTTTTGAAGCAAAGTCAGCCAGCCGCTTTAAATAGAGATGATAGTTTCTGGTGGTAAGAGACGAATGGCCTTTTTCCACCTCTAGATATTCCAAAAAATCGGTAATTAGCGAATTAAAATTCATATTTCTCCTCATGATTAATTATGCGACTCAAAATCTTACTTGTCAAAAGACCATCTCTCTGATAATATTGAGGTGAAATGCTCTCAAAAATTCTTCAAATTGATAACAATTGGCTTTCCTTCCTGAATCATTTTGCCTTATCTCACAAGATTGCCCGGGAAGTTTTTATCATTGGCGGGATTTATCTGATTTATTTGATTCCGATCGTGCTGATAGTTTTATGGTTTTGGGAGGTAAAAACTAAGAAAGTCGCCTTAAAAGCGGTTTTTGCCGGTTTAATTTCCTGGTTGGCAATAGCCAATATTTTAGGTCGGCTAATTAATCGGCCACGGCCGGTTGAAGCCGGCCAAATTCAGGAAGTTATTTTCCATCGGCCAAGCTATTCCTTTCCTTCAGATCACACGGCTTTTCTTTTTGCCGTTAGCATCTCTTTTTTTCTCGTTGGTTATAGAAAATTGTCATATTTTTGCTTTTTTTTGGCAATAATCAGTTCCTTTTCAAGAATCGCTTTAGGTTTTCATTATCCATCAGATATCTTGGCGGGAGCAATATTGGGTTTAATAGTTGGCTTCTTGGTTTGGTTATTTGACCGGCCTTTGAATTATCTCTATAATTTTATCCTTGCCATAGCGGGTAAAATGAGGCTAGCATAAAGATGAATTTGAAAAAGTTTTACGATTATTTGGCTTTTGGGATTTCGGTTTTATTCTCGCCTTATATTACGGCGGCGATTTTTATCTTAGTTATCATTTACCGATATGCTACCAATCTGTCGGAGTTTCTACCTTGGTTGGGGATTGCTTTTTTCTTTGGTTTGATTATTCCAGGGGGAAATGTTTTATGGTTACTTGAAAAAAAAGTCCTAAATGACATCCATCTTTCAAATCACAAACAACGAAAGATCCCTTTTATCGTCACTGGTATTTCCGCTACCATCGGAGCAATAGCTTTAAGTTTAGTTGGGGCGGCCAAGCAGGTGGTGGTGATGGGAACCGTCTACGCGGTAAATACGGTGATGGTGGCTTTATTGACTCTATTTTGGAAGGTTTCCGTTCATACTGCTTTGCTTTCAGCAATAGTGACAGTGATGACAATTTTGTTTGGCATTCAGTACGGTTGGTTTTATCTATTGTTGATTCCTTTAGCCTGGTCAAGAATCTATCGTCATCGCCATACGCTAAACCAGGTTGTCGGCGGCGCCTTGATTGCTTTTGTTTTAACCGCTTTGGTTTTTTGGCTCTTTGACTACCTTTAGGAGAAAATTCGAAGCACGAAGCACGAAATCTGAAACAATATTTAATTGACTTAAATTCTAAATCTTAAACAGTTTTAAAAATTAGAATTTAGATATTCGAATTTGTTTAGGATTTAGAGCTTAAAATTTAGGATTTAATGTTAATATGGCTACCAAAATTTTAGCTTCCATTGTCGGTTTTATCATCGCCACCATATCCGCCTTAGGATATGGGGGGATAATTTTATTAATGGCGATTGAATCAGCCAATATACCTTTGCCGTCAGAAATAATTATGCCTTTTGCCGGTTTCCTGGTGGCTGGGGGCGAACTTAATCTATGGTTAGTTGCCTTAGCTGGCGCTTTCGGCTGTGTGGTAGGTTCGTTTTTTTCCTATTTTTTAGGGGCTTGGGGCGGCCGGCCGCTGATTGAAAAATACGGGCGCTGGATTTTAGTTTCCCGTCATGACCTTGATTTAGCTGATGGCTGGTTTAAAAAATATGGTGAAATAACGGTTTTTGTTGGTCGGTTACTGCCAATTGTGAGAACATTTATTTCTTTTCCGGCAGGGATTGCCAAAATGAACTTTAGCCGGTTTATCATCTATAGCTTTTTAGGGTCTTTCCCTTGGACCTTGGGATTAGCTTTTATCGGTCAAAAAATGGGCGAAAATTGGCAAAATATCCGTGAATATTTTCGCGGTTTTGATCTTGTTATTTTAGGACTTATAATCATCTTAATTTTCTGGTGGATTTTCCGCCATCTAAAACATTCATCAAGTAATAAGTAAAAACGAATAAGTTAAAAGTTCAAGTAAAAAAGTTTTAACTTATAAACTGAAGTTTTTACTTTTGACTTAGTCAATCGGCATATCTTCAACTTCACTATTATCTTTTTCGCCAGCATACTGGGCTGGCGGGGTTTGATCGTCCGGAGCTAATTTTGCTTGACTATTTTTGTCTGTTTTTACTGGTTCTTGCTCTTCAGGGGCAAATTGAATATCAATTTTTTCATTAGCGGTTTTATTGGGCGAGGGTTTTGAGCTGGGTAGAGGCGGTCCGCCAATTTCTATTTTAGATGTTTCTTGAACAGGCGGAGTTTTTGGGCTTTCGGAAGGAGTAAAAGGAGGTGGTTTTACCTCTTGCTTTTTAGGCGGTTCAACTGGGGGCGGGGATTGAAAGGGTGCTGCCGGTTTGTCTTCGACTGGCATTTGTAAGGGTTTTACCGGGGAAGATATTGGAGCCGAAGGCGGTGGCAGGGGAGGATTTATTGGCCGCGGGGCTGGTGGAGGGGGTGTAGATGGTCGCGGAGCCGGTGGCGAAGAAGCCGGCGGGATGATGGGCGGAGTGGATGAAGAAAAAGCTGGTTTAGAATGTTCTATCATTGGTGGCAGACCGACCTTTTCCGGAGCTTTTTTAATTTCTTCATTGATAGACTCTTTTTTGATCTCGCCGCCGGTAAGGTGTTCCAGATATTTAACATCAATAATCGCTACCGCCGGTTTGCCGCCTTTAGTGAGAACATAGAGTTTGTCTTTTTGAACTTCGGCAACAATTTGGGAAAAATGATCGCGCGCTTCAGTTAAGGGAATGATATTTTCCAGTGAGACCTTAAGTTGGTTTTCCATTTTATCCTCCTTGCCAATATTATGGTCATTTTAATCATATAAAGATGCAGATTTTTTGTCAAGCTTAGGATTTTTTGGGTCTGGGGCTTGATTTTTAGACTAAAATATGTTATAATTATAGTAGTTTTTAGGGTAGATGCCTTAGAAATATAATCTGAAAGGAAGGAACACAGAAAATGTCGAAGAAGAGTATCGGGGTTGCAGTCGTAGCATTTGTCAGCGTGTTCATGTGGAGGTTGGGCCAGCTTCGGCTGGACCACCTCTACCCCCGGCCAGACCATTGGTGGGGGTCGAGTGTTGCGGAGCAGGTTCTCATCCTGCTCCTTAACGACCACCTTGCCCAGGGGATTGCCCTTGGGATCGTTATCCTCACCGCCGGCCTTGTCTGGATTGGCCGGCACAAGCTCGACGAACATGTCGGGCTCTAACATCCGGACTTGCAAACTAAACGGCCCCCTCATCTCACGAGGGGGCCTTTCGCGTTTTGTATATTTTCTACTTATTACATTTTACTTTTTACTTATATTCAGATATATTTGACTTATGCTGGACTATAAGCTGACTAAATTTGATAATGGCTTAAAAATGATTACTGCGCCGATGACTAATACCAAAGCAGTGACAATATTGTTTTTAATCGGTACTGGCGCCCGCTATGAGCCAAAAAAACTAAACGGCATCTCCCATTTTTTGGAACACCTTTTTTTCAAAGGCACTAAACAAAGGCCAACGACTTTGGCGATTGCCCAGACCTTAGATAGCGTCGGCGCCTCTTATAATGCTTTTACTGGCGAGGAGAATACCGGTTTTTATGTCCGCTCTCCAGCAGAACATTTTGATTTAGCCCTTGAAGTTCTAAATGATATTTTTTATCACTCAAAATTTGACGAAAAAGAAATTGACAGAGAAAAGGGGGTTATCAGCGAAGAAATTAATATGTATCAGGATTCTCCCCAAAGTTACATTGAGGAAGTGATCAAAAAACTTTTTTATGGGCGACATCCCTTGGGGCGTCCAATTGTTGGCGAAAAAACCACTATCAATCAATTTTCAAGAGCCGATTTTCTCAAATTTAAAGATCAGCATTATAATCCCAATAACATGATAGTGGCTATTGCCGGCGGCAAATCGAATAATCAATGGCAAAAAAAAGTCGAGGAATATTTTCAGAAAGTCCCGCCCCAAAAACCGATTGATTATCAGCCAATCAGAGTCCTTCAGGATGAACCAAAAGTTTTGATCCATCACAAAAAAACTGATCAAGCCCATTTATTTTTGGGTTTTCGCAGTCTCTCGCGAACAGATAAACGCCGGCCAATTTTAAAAGTTCTCAGCAACCTTTTGGGCGAGACAATGTCTTCAAGACTTTTCACTCAAGTTCGCGAGAAAAGAGGTTTGGCATATTATATCTCTTCAGAAATGGTTGATTTTCAAGATACTGGGATTTTTGGGGCTGCTGCCGGAGTTGATATTTCAAGGACAGAAGCGGCGGTTAAAGTCATTTTAGATGAATTTCAAAAAATTAAAACTCATTTAGTCAAAACAGTAGAATTAAGAAAAGCCCAAGAAAATCTTAAGGGAAAAATGTATTTAGGTCTTGAGGAATCAATGGCAGTAGCCGGTTATTTAGCTGAACAGGCGTTGTTTTGGCCAAAAATCGAAGATCCAGATGATTTAATTTCCAAATATCAACAAGTAACCCCAAAGGATATTCAAGATTTCGCTCAAGAGTTTTTTATCCCTCAAAATCTCAACTTAGCCCTTATCGGTCCATTCAAAAATCAAGAAAAATTTTTAACTGCCTTGAGGAGGTATCAGTGAAAAATAGTCAAAAAACCCTGATTGCGATTAAACCCGAATCAATCCAGCGTCATCTAATCGGCGAATTTATTGCCAAATTCGAAAGAAGGGGATTAAAATTAACAGCTTGTAAATTAGTCGTGCCCACAAAGGCTCAAGTGGAAAAACATTATCCCGATGATGAAGTCTGGTATTTATCTTCAGGAACAAAAACTTATGAAAACTATAAGGCGCGGGGAATCGAACCGCCAATGGAACCGATTGATTTAGCCAAACGAACCAGGAAACGGCTGATAGATCATCTTACTGATCGGCCATTGCTTTTAATGGTTTGGGAAGGCCCACATGCAATTGATTTAGGCCGAAAAACCGCTGGCGCCACTAATCCTTTAACCGCTGATATCGGCTCGATTCGGGGCGACTACTCAACAGAATCTTATGAGCTGGCTGATGATATCGAGCGGGCTATCCATACTTTGGTTCACGCTTCCGCAACCCCCGAAGAGGCGGAGAGAGAAATTAAAATTTGGTTTAATGAAGATGAAATTCTTGACTATGATTTTATTACAGAAAAAGTTTTTTTCACCAAAGATTGGGGAA
>JBBUEO010000014.1:6228-11981 GCA_038056915.1 Patescibacteria group bacterium | reverse complement strand
GGGGCTTTTGGAAAAAGTTCTAAAAAATAGTCGAGGAGCCTTTCGGCCCCTCCCAGCTGGGTTAATTCCTCAACTACAATGGCGATTTTGAGTTTTTTTATATCTTTAATTTTTAATTTTGCACTTTGCATTTTGAAATTAATTTAATATGCTCCTCGCCCTTTAATCACCACCCAGGCGGTTTTTAAAATAATTTGAAAATCAAGCCATAAGGACCAATTCTCAATATAATATGCGTCCAACCTAACCCATTCGTCAAACGATAAATCAGAACGTCCGGAAACCTGCCAAAGACCGGTAATCCCCGGTTTTACTCCCAGACGTTTTTTTTGAAAATTATTATAATGGGCGACCTCTTCCGGCATTGGCGGTCGCGGTCCAATTAAGCTCATATTGCCGCGTAAAACATTCCAAAACTGCGGCAGTTCATCAAGACTGGTCCGTCTCAAAAATCCCCCAACCGGACTTAATCGAGGATCTTTTTTAAGTTTAAACATTAAACCATGTTTTTTCATTAATTTTGAATGCTCTTTCCAAGCATCTTCTCTCATAGTGCGAAATTTATAAAAGATAAAATTTTTTTCCAGTCCAACTCTTTCTTGACAAAAAAATATTGGACCACGAGAGGTTAATTTAACCAATATTGCCACTATAACAATCACTGGTGAAAAAATAATCAGCAGAATCAAGGAACCCAATAAATCAACTAATCTTTTGATAATTTTTCCCCAACCATCCAGCGGCGTTCGTTTAAACTCCAAAATTGGCATGCCGGCTAACTGTTGGATATCGACATGAGATGACTGAAGCAAAAATGCATTTGGTGTCATTTTAAAACCGAGATGATTATGTCGACAGAATTCTAAAACTTTAAAAATTTGCTTTTCTCCTAAAGTGGCATTGGCAATAATCATTTCATCGGCAGGATTTCTTTTTAATATTTGGGTTAATTTATCAATTGCCTCGGCATTAATAATCTTTACTAATCGATAGCCTAATTTTTGATTTCGGCGAATTTCCGCCACAATCAGTTTAGCCGAACCGCCGCCGCTTAAAACAATTACCCGATGGATGCCAATTCCAAAACGATAACAAAAAATTTCAATATTACGCATAAGATAACGGCCGGCCGCCACCGTGATTATCGATAAGATCCAAGAAAAGGCAATAATTAGTCTTGAGAAAAAGAATGTTCGACTTAAAAAAATCCAGGCCATCACAATTGCAATCGCCGCCGTTGATGCAACAAAAATTTTACCAAATTGCTGTAAGGGTCGGGTTCTCTCTGAAATAGAATAAAGTCCGCTTAAAGCAAATACAATTAGCCATCCCGGTAAAGTTAAAAAAACAAATTTAATATATTCTTTGAATGGTTCAATATATAGAGCGGGGACAATTTCAAAATAGAGCCGAAATTTATAGGATAAAATAAAGGCTAAAATAATCATTGCCATATCAACCGGGATTAACAAAAAACTAAAAATAAGGGTTGACCGTTTCAATTTGAGTCTCCTGGGAATACTCTACCAGTAAAAATACTTTTCGTCAAGCAGAATTTGGAAGATTTTAACTTGGCGTTTTTTGAACCTCTAATCACAAGAAAACCCGCTTTGGGAAAAATTTCCTTAAAAAGCGAGTTTTCTTAAAAATTTATATTTTGTTTTTAGGCTTTTTTAAGCATGGGGAGACCTGTTCGGCTGTTTTCCATCACCGCGTAGCCAGTTGGTAAATCATCCAAAACACCTTCCTTTTCGGTCCGGGCAAAGTAATAAATCGTTTGCTTGCGGCCGCCGCGCAAAGTAACATCTTTGGAATGAAGATAATAGGTCTCGCCAGTCTTTTTAGACTGAACTGAATATGCCATTTAAATCACCTCCTTTCGCTCCTGAATTTCGCTTCTGCGATAGCAGAAAGAAAGTTCAGGAAGTCCCGCTCACGACGCTTCTGCGTGATTGAACGTAGTTCAATAAGCAGAAAGGAGTTGTGCGGGACGACTATTCTTCTAACCTGTAATCAGGTTACATATCTATTATCAGAAGGGGCGTCTCTTTTGTCAAGAGGAGCAATTTTTTTACTCCTTAAAAAAGCAATTTTAACCTTAAAAATAGCCTTTTAGATCCTCTTGAATATAAAAGATATCCACACCTTAGAAGTTCAAAAGTGATCCTTAAAAAACTGAAACTGTAATCTATTCAACCTCGGCGATAATTTCAAGCTGAAGGTGCTGATTATTGGGATCATTAGTATTAAAAGTTACCACCCGACTAATCTTACCCGAAACAGGCATTGTCGCTGGCGTATAAACAACTTCAATAATGCCCTCAATCTCGGGCGGAATTTCCTCATTCCAGTCGCTCATTCCCATCGTAAATTCCGGTGAATCAGCTTGACCGGGAACTTTTAATTTTGCCGAAGTGCAGTGGCAAGAGGTCATTATGTCATAAATCACCAGCGGATTTTTACCAGTGTTTTTTAATTTGAACTCGTGTTTGGCGATATCCTGTAGAGTAATCTTTCCAAAATCAAATCTTTTCTCAGCAATTTCCAGTTTTGGGGCGTTAGGATCGTCACTTTTGTAACCAGCCACCTGTTTTTTGTTATTCCCCATTACCGCAAAACCTAAAATTATTAAGCCCAAAATAATGATCCCTCCTGCCAAAGTTAAAATTGTTTTCATTGATTATCCTTTCTATTTTTTGCTTTTCCAACCCGAAACGATTTCCAGATAATTAAGGTTATTATTATAATCACCAAAATTATCCAAATATATTCGGGAATAAATTGGCTTTTTTCAAGCACAAAAGTGGTAATTGTCCCAAAAAAACTAGTCATTTTTCTCAAATAGGCCGCCGAGGTCCAAGTTTTACCAGCTAAAGCAAGAGTAATTATTAAAATTCCCATCCCAACCAAAATTATGGCGGCGATAAGATGGGAGGAGTGAAGGAAATATTTTTTACCCAAAAATTTAAATTCAAAAAGTTTGCCTTGCAAAAGCTTCCAGCGTGAAAAATTATATTTATCCCAAAAATAAGAAAGTAAAAATAAGGGGAAAACCATTCCTAAAACATAGGTAAGAGAAAGAATTAATGCATATAAAAAAGTCCCGGATAAAGCGGTGATGGTTAAAACTCCCACCAGAACCGGGGTACAACAGGAACTGGCGGCGCCTGAAAGTATTCCTAAAATAAAAATGGATAACGGATCACTTTTTTGGAAATCTGGTTTAATTTTGAAAGGCATAGGAAAGGTTTTGCCAAAAATTGTCATAACCGCCAAAATAATTAAAAATACCCCACCGATAATGAAAACTTCGTCATGATAGCGGCTAATAGTCAAACTTAAGGCTGTCACCCCCAAACCAACCGGCACTAAAACTAAAGCAAGCCCAAGAAAATAAATCAAAGTCATCTGAAATATTTTTGATTTAATCCGGAAGGCCGAGGCAAAATAAGCTGGAAATAGAAAACTCACACAACACGGCGCTAAAAAAGCTAACATCCCGCCTAAAAAAGATGCTATGACTGAAGCTCCCAAAAAGGTTGTTGAAGTCTGCTCCATATATATTAGTTTTTATTCGTGATTAAAATTCGTCGGATTTTACTTTTGGATTTGTTTGATAAGCCAGACAATCAAAAGGATTAAGGCGAGCAAAACCAAAATGCCAAAAATCCAACCAAAAATCATCGCTGTCCAGCCCCAGGCGCCGCCCATGCTAAACATATAATTCATCATCCCCATATGACCTCCGTAGTTTTGCATCATGCTTGACCAGTCTTGGTCGTTGGCATGAGCAGAGACGATATTAATTAAATCAAACATTAACATCCTCCCTTACTATTTAATATTTGTAAAGCATTATTGATTTCGGTCTGTGATAATCCGCTGGTTTGTAATTCTTCGGCAATTGCTTCTTTCGGGAAAAAATAATCTGTCCAACGTTGGACTTCGATTTGAATTCGTTGGCGCGGTAAATTAGCTTTGACCATTTTTTTAATTAAGCCGTAGCTGGCTAAGTGATGTCCACATTGACAGTTGTCAGGGAAATTAGCTATTGTTTTGCCAAAACCGCAACAGGGCATCGAAACATCCATCCCCGCAAATTGATTCATCTTCTCATCTGTCATCGGCATTTTTGAATCATTTAGCAAGATCTGATAATCATTATTGGTAAATTTTAGTCCTAAAACCGACGATGAATTTTCTGTCGGGACAACTTTGGCTTGAGTCTTTTGAATGATTTCTTGAATTCGATGAAAATCCTTGCTTTGATATTCGATAAAGCCCATCGCCACGCTTAAAGATCCGATGATGGCTAAAATTAATAGAATCTGAAGAGTATGAAAACTTTTAGTACTTTTTAATCGCAAGGAATTTATAACCACAAACAAAGACGAAAAGGCCATTGCCGCTGAAGCAATGATTGGCGAAAGCATTATGCCCAGAAATGGATATAAAATACCAGCGGCAATCGGAATGCCTAAAATATTGTAAATAAATGCCCAAAATAAATTTCCCCGGATCGTTCGCATAGTGGCTTTTGAAAGCTTAATTGCCTGCGGAACTTTACGTAAATCATCAGCGATGAGGGTTACGTCAGCGGCTTCCATCGCCACATCAGTTCCCGAGCCAATGGCAACCCCAATGTCGGCTTGAGCAAGTGCCGGGGCGTCGTTGATACCGTCGCCGACCATGGCAATTACCTGACGATCAGATTTTTGACCACCGATATCCGATTGTAACTCTTTTATTTTTAACGCCTTGTCTTCGGGAAGAACTTCAGCTAAAACCTCGTCAATCCCGACTTGTCCGGCGATTGCCTTGGCCGTCCGCTGGTTATCACCGGTGATCATAATAACCTTAATGCCTATCTTGTGAAGCTGTTGTATCGCTTCTTTAGAATGTTCTTTTAGGGTATCTGCAACCGCGATAAGTCCAGCAATTTCTTTATTGATAGCTAAAAGCATGACCGTTTTGCCTTCGTTTTCTAAATCTTGGATTTTCTTCTCTGTCTTTGCATCAATCAATACATTTTCGCGTTCCATTAACTTGCGATTTCCAAGAAAGATATCTTTAGAATCTATTGTTCCCTCAACCCCGTGGCCGGCGATGGCGTTAAATTTAGTCGATTTTATTAACTCAACTTTTTTTGTTTCGGCGAACTTTACAATTGCCTCTGCCAATGGATGCTCCGAGCCCTTTTCAATACTGGCGGCAAATTTAAGTATTTCCTTTTCTTCGTGTTTACTGCTTACCACTGCAATATTTGTGACTTCTGGCTTTCCCTTTGTCAGAGTCCCAGTTTTATCAAAAACAATTGTGTTGACTTTATGAAAAATCTCCAATTTTTCCGCATCGCGAATCAATATACCATTTTCCGCCCCCAAACCCGTACCCACCAAGATTGCCGTCGGTGTCGCCAAACCCAGCGCGCATGGACAAGCAATAATCAAAACTGTTACAAAAGTCACTAAAGCAAAAGTAAATGCCGGTGCTGGTCCAAAAATCATCCAAACCACAAAAGCAATAATCGCAATTGCAATGACTATAGGCACAAAAATACCCGAAATTGAGTCCGCCAGTTTTTGTATCGGTGCTTTTGATCCTTGGGCCTCTTGAACTAATTTAATAATTTGAGCTAAAGCCGTTTTTGCGCCAACTTTAGTTGCTCGATACTCAAAACTGCCGGTTTTATTCATTGTCGCGCCGATAACCTCATCTCCCTTCTTTTTTTCAATTGGCATTGATTCGCCGGT
>JBBUEO010000014.1:4879-6128 GCA_038056915.1 Patescibacteria group bacterium | reverse complement strand
GCTGTTGAGTACAGATAAGCGGCTGTAGTTCCCACAGCAATCAAAGTATCCATATTGGCGGAAAAATGTTTTATTCCCCGCCATGTCCCCCGATAAAACTGCCAGCCTAGCCAGATTTGAACCGGTGTTGAGAGTATAAGCATCAGATAATTCAGAATTTGTGCATTAATGTTTTTTAGTATCGGAAAATACATCGCATAAGTCAAGATTAATACAATCGCCGATATAACAGTTCCAAAAAGAAATTTATTTCTCAATGTTCGGATTTCTGCGGCCGATTCCATCTTTGCGTGTTCCGCGTGCTCTCCGTGGCTTGCCCCCTCCATCATTTCGCCAGATGGCATTCTATGCATTTTATGTTCACTATGATTCAAATCTTTCGACCGATTTAACATCACCTCGGAGGTGATGTTTTTCTCTGGTAGATAAATTTCGTATCCAGCTGACTCAACCGCTTTCTTGACATCCTCGTCTTTAAAATTCCCGGTAATCGTCGCCTGCTGCATAAAAAAATTTACCACCGCTTTTTTAACTCCCGGTGTTTTTAAAAGGGCTTTTTCAATCTTTACCGCGCAGGAAGCACAACTCATCCCATTAATATTGTAAGTTTTCTTTTCCATTATGCCTTTTATAGTTTTATTTTTTATTGGGCGATCCAACCACCATCCACTACTAATATGTGGCCGGTAACAAAGTCGGATTCATCAGATGCTAAATAAACTGCCGCCCAAGCAATATCTTCCGGCTCGCCTAACCGTCCAATCGGTGTTTTTACCAACATCGTTTGCGCCGTTTTTTCATCTTTTAAAATGTCTGTTGTCATTGCCGTTTTAATCACGCCTGGCGCAATCGCATTAACATTGATTTTCTTTGGAGCCAAATCCAAAGCCGCTTCTTTTGTCAAATTGACGACTCCGCCTTTAGCCGCGCAGTAAGCTGTAATTCCCTGAAATCCAATTAATCCGGCAATAGAGGCGATATTGATAATTTTTCCCTTGCCGCGTTTTTCCATCTCTGGCACCGAAGCTCTAATCCCCAAGAAAACACCTTTGAGATCAACATCAATTGTTTTTTGCCAAATTTCGTCCGTAGTTGAAGAAACATCTCCCATTGGCGCTACTCCAGCATTATTGACGATGATGTCCAAACCGCCGAATTTATCAACCGCTAATTTAATCATTGCTTGGACTTGTTCAGTCTTTGAGATATCAGTTTGCGAAATGATTGCCTGTCCGCCTGCCTGCGAGAT
>JBBUEO010000014.1:0-4779 GCA_038056915.1 Patescibacteria group bacterium | reverse complement strand
GTGGTGGCGCAAGTATTTAAATGAGATTTTAAGATTAAATCATTGACTTTTTTTAAAGCCGCCATGACGGCATTATTTTGACGAATTATATTAATACAATATATATCATCCTCAATCATTTTCTTGTTGGCTTTTAGATGTCCAATCAAATAATTCATTCTGTTAATTGCTTGTTGTTTTAGGTCTTGATTCATAATTCTCCGCCGAGAACCCCCCCGTGGGGGGATCTATAAATAGAGTACAATATTTATCCTATCAATGTCAACTACAACAAAAATTACTACAACAAAAAATCATAATTAAATCAGTTTTCCCAAGATAACGATGGCGAAAAGGACAATCGCATTAATTATTGCCCAAACAGTCATATTCGGAACTGGCGACTTTTTTATTTTTCGATCAATAATTAATATTGCAATTAGGCCATCCAAAACAAAAAGTCCCATCTTTACCCAAAACAAAATATTACCTTTAAATTCCTCTGGTTCTTGAAAATAAAGGACCAGGCCAGTAATAAGTAACCACCCGGCGGCGAAAGTTCCAGTTGTTCGCACCAACTGAAAAATTTGCAGCCGTTCTTGACTTGCCCCTTCTTTGATGTTTAAAAGAACTGAAAAAACGACAACACCGATAATTACCCCAGCGCCAATGATGTGTAAAATGATAAATAATGTGTGCATTTTACCTTCAATTTTTAATTATATTGTGCTTACAAACTTTTGGGTGACCACCCTTTTCTTCTTGAGTAATTTTCCCGTCCTCAAACCATATAACCCGGTGGGCAATATCTTTAAGCCGTTGATCATGGCTAACAATCACCACTGTCCGTCTTTCGCGACAGGCGGTACTGCAAAGCAATTCCATAACTTCTCGGCCGGTTTTTGAATCCAAATTGGCGGTGGGTTCATCGGCTAAAATTAATTTTGGGTTATTAACCATGGCCCTCGCTACCGACACCCGTTGTTTTTCCCCGCCAGAAAGATCGCGTGGTAAATTTCCAAGACGCTTACCCAAACCCAGTTTTTCTAAACCGATACGAGCTTGTGCTAAAGCCGCTTTTCGTCTGACTCCGGCAGCGATCAAAGGTACGGCAACATTTTCTAAAGCCCCAAGCGACGAGAGTAAATTAAACGACTGGAATACGAAACCCAACTTATTGAGTCGTACTCGCGCGAGGTCTTTTTCCTTAAGATCAGAAACCCTTCCTCCGTTGATTATAACCTCGCCCGAAGTGGGTTTAAGTAATGCCCCAGCCATGGTAATCAAGGTCGTTTTTCCCGATCCGCTCGGCCCCATAATTAAAACAATTTCTCCCTCTTCTATATTTAGACTCACATTCTCAACCGCTCTAACTGCAGTATGTCCGCTTCCGTAAACCTTAGTTAGATTTTTGATTTTTAGCATAGACATATTAATAGTTTTCCTTATATATATTCAGCCGATTCGTGAATCAAAATTCTTCGCTCTAACTTTTGAACACTTCCGCCGGATCAATTGATGTTAAACGTTTTAAAGGAATTATCGAAGCAAGTATACTCATTATTAAAGTGACAATTAAAACGCCAACGGTTTCTTTGAATCCAGCTTCATAGATGAATCCGCTTGCGAATGTTTCTGCTATTTTAACAATAATCGGTACTAAAATAATTCCCAGAATAAAGCCGATCACTCCTGAAATTATCGATTGGACGAGGGCAATATGATAAAGCTGTCCATTGGTGACACCGATTGCTTTCAGAACCCCGTATTCACGGGCTTTTTCGATTGTCGCCGTAAAAATCGTCAGGCCAATCACCGCCACCCCAACCGCCACCGCAATTGCTAAAAGTACCCCAATTATCGGTAGAAATGTATCAGAAATAATACTGGCATTGTTGGCTAAAAAAGTTTGTTTGGTAATTATTTCTAAGTCCGGGAAAGCGGTCTCAATCTCGGTTTTCGCAAGTTCAGGATTTGAGCTTCTAATTAAATAGTAGTTTGTCAGGTCTTTAAAATCTAAAATATCCCTAATTTGATCAATATTTACCAAGGCATATGTGTAAATCATTAGATTTCCGCCTAAAGAAATTCCGGAAATTTCCAAATCATGATTATTAATGGTTATAATATCGCCGATTTTCTTTTTCTTGGCAGAGGCAAAAGAATTATCAACGATAATTTCGCCACTTTCGGGGAAATTTGCCCCTTCAATAATCTTATACGGTCTTACTACTTGTTTATTATCAATTCCAACCAGAAAAAAACGGGTATCTTTACCATCCATCTGGAAACTCACTTGACGGCCGATAAAAGGCGTAACTTGATCAACATAGGATTCTTCGGCGATCTGATTTTGGAGCGAACTCGGCAAGATAGAGATTGAATGCGATAAATCACGGCTCCCCTTCTGCCCTACCCAAAAATCAGTCTGGATATTACCCAAAAACTTTGTCATCTGCCTTTGCCAACCTTGAAAAAGACCTAAAAGAATTAGAATCAAGATCACCGAAAAGGCCACTCCGCCAACCGATATCAGCAACTTAGTTTTTTCCTGAAAAAGATTTTTTATCGCTATATAAAACACAACCCCTCCACGCTTATCTTCTCATCTTTTTATTCCCAAGTAAATGTACGATTTGCACCGGCAATGTTTATCATTCTTAGAATCATTTTTGATGGCTGCTTCTCAATCCTCGGAAAGGTCAAAGTTCCGTTTAAGTGATGCCCACCCGAGCCGCCGTCCCAAGATTTTGTCGGTAGGATTTCCCCATCTACCTCTAGGGTTGAAGCTTTAACCAAATCAAAATTTAAATCACCTTCGTGGGTGGTAAAACTGACATCAAAAGTTGCCGCCTCTTCGCAAAAATCATCACAAATTAGCGGCTTAATCTTTACCACAACTTCGAGGCCATTTTGAGAATCAATTTTGGGTTCCTGGAATTTACCCAGAGTCTCCGACACTTTGGAAGTGTCAGTTCTCGGTTTTTGAGAATTTTTAAATACGAGATAACCGACACCAATGACGGCTATCATCGCAATCAAAAATAGTATCTTTTTCATACTATTTCTCCTTTTAAAAATCTCCTTATTCGCCATGAGATAAAAATTATCCCAGCAATATTAAATAAGATTCCCACCCAGAATAATTGAATTTGATATTGAGAAATAACGGTAACAACACCGCTAATCCCGATAATCGGCAAAATATTGACTATATAGTGGGCGCAGCAGGAAATCATTGCCAGGGTTGATGTCGTCCCAGTAACGACTATAACTTTCTTTGACGCCTGCTGAATGAGACTTTTTAAATAGCTGAATAGTCCCACTTGAATCCCAAAGCCAGTACTTAACGTAATAATATAGTACCAATTTTGATTAAACTGCAACTTGGCAAATGGCCAGCCAGAAATTATAGTTAAAATTATAAAATAAACAAATAAAAGTATTAGAATCCCAGCCAATCCATAGAAAAATGGTTTAATATTTCTCACTATTCTAATTTCTATTCTAATTTAAATTTTTAAATACCCTCCCCTAGGGGGTTTAATTTAAATTTAGAACATTAAAAAAATATTGTCAAATGCTATCATTATTTAAACAATTGATAACTCATTTTCCCAGAGTCCGTGAAGATTGCAAAAAGCATGAGCAATAATTTTGGCTGGTTTGTTAAGGAAAACTATAAACTCCCCCTCCGGCAAATCACCTGGTTTTAATATTTTTCGTCCGGCTGGCTGATTTCCGACAAAGAGTTCGATAAATAATATCAAATGTTCAGCCGTCATTTCATGGGATTTTTGACCTACCATAACTTGAACCACAAATTTCTTGCCAATTTTGGGTTTTATCAATTTAATTTGCGGCCAGTGAGCCAATTCCAATGGAGATAAATTTTGAGGGTTTGCTGGTTTTTGCGCCTTCATGATGAGCTATTATTAATCTCTCTTAAAATATTCAAAAAATTTCACCTTCAAAATCAGCCCAGTAAAGATTTATTTGAGCTGGCCCTCCCATTTGGCCTTCACCTTCGGCCATTTCCCCAAAAAACATTCGCCATTTTCCCAGAGAAATTTCGATTGTATCCGGATCAACAATTGCCCCCTGCTCGGAATCTGGTTTTAAAAATTCCTGACCTTTCAGCCACTGCAAACCATCGGCTGAGGTTGCTTTATAAAAACGGTTATTATCACCTGTTAGGGTAGCGAAATACATCACCCATTGTCCGTCTTGATACAAAACATCAGGATCAACCGCTTTATCTCCCATCCTGACTCCTGCCTCTTTGACCCATATCTTACCATCGTCGGAGATTGCTGAACAAATTGCCTCTCCGCCACAGACATAGTACATTCTAATTTTACCATCAGGGGTTTTTATTAAATCCGGTACCGATGCAAAATAATTGTCGTCCCCGGCACTATCAATCGCCACCCCGACTTTAGTGAAGCTTTTCCCGTCGGCAGAAATCGCCGACATTAAATTTCGCTGGCTTTCCGGCCCGGGTGCTCCTGGCTTTTGACCCGGTTTAGTCATTGGTTGTTCTTCATATATCATAATCCAATTGTTAGCGGCATTTTTCAAAACCGCAGGGTTGGAAATAAACTTACCCTGGGATTCGCTAATCCCTGTTGATTGGGGTGTATCGAATGTCGTAGCATCTTTGGAATCAGCGTAGACGATTTTGCTATCTTTCATAAAAAATATCCTGAAGGTACCATCATCTAATTTATGAGTGTCACTCGAGGTGGTATTTTCAAAAAGAATGGTTTTGTTTTTAGTCCATATTTCCGCTGATTTTGG
>JBBUEO010000013.1:0-14391 GCA_038056915.1 Patescibacteria group bacterium | reverse complement strand
GGCGATTTAAGTGATCAACTCTCGGTTGGCATCAGTAAAGATCTCGGTAAGAGTTTCGACAAGCAAAAAATTAAAATAAAGGGTGCTACTTTGGCGGCCGTTGATCCGAATCCGGTTCTGTCAGACAATGGCAAAATCCGGCTTTATTATTTTGCTAGTCCTTTCATTGCCGGCGATCCGGCCGCGGCCTCGGGACAACATAAAATAATGTCAGCTGAATCGAGTGATGGTATTAATTTTGAAAGTCCCCGCGAGGTTTTTGCCGAAGAAAATATTACCGACCCGGATGTTTTTAAAACAGCCAAAGATTGGCGCTTATTTATTTCCAAAGGCACCGCTCTGGATTTAGCAATTTCCAGTGACAATGGGGTAACTTTTCAAAAACAGAATGATTTTTCTTGGAATGAAGGCGGAGTCCCAAGTACTTTTAATTTTAATGGTACTTTCCGTACCTATTTTTGCGGTAAGGGCGGGATTGGGAGCGCTACCGGTGCTGATACTGGCAAATTAACGGTTGAATCGGGCGTTCGGGTAGAAGAAAGCAATAAAATTGTTTGTGATCCGTCCGTGATTCAATTACCCGATAACACTTATATGATGTTTTACAAAGTTCAGGAACTGACTCAAACAAAGCCTAATTAATGCCGCGAAACAGGATAAAGTCAAATTTTGCCTAAAATGTGACACCCCTTTTTTATAATGTAACATTTGTAACATTTTCCCCTAAATCGTTGAAAATAGCCCAAAAATCCGGTATTCTACTATAAGAGGGGTAAGAGGTGTTAAAAGAGCTAAAAGGTTCTAGACCCGAATGTCCCTCCATTTAGAAAGTGGGACTTTATTAAAGAGAGTTTTAGCCTTATAAGAAGTGTTATTAAGTTGATTTTTTAATATGAATACTAAATTCAAAAAAGAAAACATCCAATTGTATGAATGCCCCGAATGTCATTTGAGTTACAAAGAAAAAGAATGGATGAATAAATGCAAGGCGTGGTGTAAAAAACATCATAGCTGTAATTTAGAAATAACCGCTCATGCGATAGAAAATGAGAAGGAAAAATTATGAAAGAAATTTGCTTAAAACCAATCGGGGTAGTCAAAAATCGCGTTAGAAAACCAAGATTTGGGGGGTTTGCCGAAGAGATGTCGGAAATAATTGTTGATAAAAAATTCCAGGAAGCTCTCAAGGGGATAGACGATTACACTCATCTAATCATTGTTTATTGGATGGATAAAGTTAAGGATTATGTCATTGCTCATCGGCCTCAAGGCAATCCAAAAGTACCGATTGTGGGAATTTTTTCCTGCCGTTGTCCCGCAAGACCCAATCCCATTGGGATGACTACTGTCCGATTAGTGGAGTATAAAGGAAACAGAATTAAAGTCAAAGGGTTAGACATCTTAGACGGCACGCCGATAATTGATATTAAACCGTACTGGCCCCAATATGATAAGCCCGAGAAAGCAAAAATACCCGATTGGGTGTATAAATTAGAATTTTAATCAGTGTAGGAAAGGACGCCAATGACACCAACAGAACAATTAAGAAATGAGCATCAAGCGGTTTTGTTGGCTTTGGATATTTTAGAGAAAATTTGCCAGAAATTAGAGGCGGGAGAAAAACTTGCTCCAAAACATCAGGAAGAAATTTTAGAATTTATCAAGATTTTTATTGATAAATGTCATCACGGAAAAGAAGAAGGATTGCTCTTTCCGGCGATGGAGAAGGTTGGGATTCCCAAAGAACAGGGGCCGATTGGCATGATGATTAAGGAGCACGATATGGGGCGCGAATTTGTTAGGGGAATGAGCGAGAATATCTCGAATCCAGAAAAATTCATTGGAAACGCTCGCGGTTATATTGAGCTTTTAAGACAACATATTGAAAAAGAAAATAATATCCTTTATGAGATGGCCGATATGCATATTTCTCAAACAAAAAATAATGAGTTACTCAAAGAATTTAATAAATTGGAACTTGAGCGCATCGGCCCCGGAAAGCATGAAGAGTTTCACCAGATGCTGGAAAAATTGGCAGGAATTTACTTGAAGCAATGAGAAAATTAATAATTATTTTAGCAATTTATTCAATTTTAGTTTCAGCATACGCTATCGTATCAGAGTTTTTTAGAGTGGGACACGAAATCAAAATCACACTCATCGTCCCATTTATTCATCTTGTTACGCTTTTGCCCGTAATCATTTTCGGCCTTATTGTCCTAAAACGTCTCAAAAAAGAATAAAATCCCCCATGTGCTGTCTCGTTTTCTTTGGTAAATCATTCTAAAATGTGACACAAACTCAAATTCGTGTCTCATAATCTTTTCGCTTAACGGTAGAAGAAATATATGGGATTACAATTTAAATCAGTAAAATTATTTCTTGGAGTGTTTATATTCTTTCTTACAACCTATTTCTTTTTCGATCTAATTTTTAATATAAGCAGTTTATCAGAATTGTATATTAAGAGTCTTCCAGCTACTGTAGGTACAGCCTCGATTATAATCCTGCTTCTCGTCGCAGATATCCTCCTCCCAATACCAGCGAGTATTGTTATGATTGCAAGTGGTATGTTGTTTGGTGGACTTTTAGGGGGGCTCATAGCTTTAATAGGGACACTTTCTGGTTCTATTATTAATTTTCAGATGAGCCGAAAGCTTGGTCGGGATAGGGTTAAAAAGTGGATGAGAGATAGAGAATACAATAATCTATCAATGGTCATGCGCAAATATGGGGCATATATTGTAATCTTAACAAGAATGATACCTCTATTTATGGAGTCAGTAAGCTCAATTGCTGGAATTTCCAATACGAAGCTTCAAAAATTTATCGTAATGAATGTTGTTGGGTTTGTACCAATAACATTTCTCTATTCATATGCTGGAGCTTTATACAAAGCGCAACCACAGAGTATATTTATTATCTTAGTTGTAGGATTTTTTGTTCCTTTCATATTTTGGTATATACTCCTAAAAATGGCAGGTATTAGGCACAACGAATAAAAGAGCTAAAAGGCCTGCCCTGAGTTTATCGAAGGGTTCTAGACCCGAATATTCCTTTTTTATTTTCCAACCTATAAAACTATCACCTACGAGGTGATGTTCTTTAGGTCCTTTATGAAAATTCCAACCTGTAAAATATACCACCTCGTAGGTGGTATTAAATCGGTTGGAGCGTATTAATCTTTTGATTTCTTAAATATTACTTGTTATATTAAATAAAAGAGGAGGATTATTTGAAAAAAGGTTATTTCGTCAGCTTAGTGCTTATTGTTTTATTGGTTTTAATCGGTTTTCTCCCTATTCAAACCAAAGCGAAACAAAAACAGCCGCGAATTTTTATCCAGTATCAAGCCAGCCCTAATGTTTGTCGGCAGACCTCTAACGACCAAGCCCCAATTTTCACCTGGGCAGGTTTTCGGCTAAAAAGTGGCATTACTGATTATAAAATTAATTTTTCCACTTTGCCGCGTAATTTTTCCCAAGGGTCAGCCATCGCGATTTTTGATATGTCATTTTCGACTATCCAGGGCGGCGGCGGAGGAATTTTATTCCACTACGCCGGCGAATCAAACGAAAGAAGTCCATCGAACGATGGTCAAAATACGGTGATGTGGCGGACTCTGTCTGTGGGAATCGCCGCAGTAACTTATGTTTGGCTAGATACCGATAATCACGTTGCTAATGTTGATACCGCTTTTAATTCCCGCTACCGCTGGTCATATACTAATTATAATGGTCAAAATGATTGCGGCGGGGTGCGGACAACCTTAGATTTAAGGAATGTCGCCACTCACGAATTTGGCCATTGGACTGGTTTGGGCGATTTGTATTCTGCCAATGCCCGTGATTTGACAATGTATGGTTACGCCGCCCGCGGCGAATTAAAAAAAGATAATTTGGGAGTGGGAGATATTATCGGCATCCGAGCGGTCTGGCCGTAAAGTAATCGAGAATTGATAAATTACGCTACATTTGTAATAATTTAGAAAGGAGGTAATATATGTTTACTAAAAGAAAAGGGATTGCGCCAATTGCAATCGTCATCCTTATTGCGTTAGGTCTTATTGGCGGTGCCTCTGCCGGTTACGGGTTTAGAGAAAATATTAAAAAAATGGTCAGCGGGCAAAATACCGCTGAAGAAATTAGTCAAGCTATAAGCCAGGAGATCGCTAAACTAGGACAAAATAAATTCGAACTCGAAGGGACAGCTACCAGCGTTGATGTTTCCTCAAAGATTATCATCGTTAAAATAAAAAGCTCGACTAATTCAATCAAAGAATTTAGGCTATCTGAAACCCCGATAGCTATCATTGAGACTACTAAAATCAGTTTTGGCGACCAAAAAGATTTAAAAATCGCTGACATTCCAATTAATGCCCAAGTCCATGTTGGTGGGACAATCAGCGAGGGCATACTTACTGCGACAAAGGTAATTATTCAAAAAGAAGATGTCGCTGAAGAACAAGGGGAGGTTCAAAAACAAAAAGATTTTAAAGTTGAAGGTGTAGTAAAATCAATAGCAGCAGATAGTCTGACTGTTACCATTGCCTCGGCCAGCAAACGGGCTAACAGTCAAAAAGGGAAAGACCTTGAGATAAAAGTAATTTCAACAACCATAATCGAAAAAGATGAGGTAGCTATCACCATCGCTGATATTAAAGAAAATGACGAAGTAAAGATAGAAGGTATAATTGCTGATGATGCTTATGCCGCTTCCAAAATTGAGGTTAAGGTTGAAGAAGAAGGCGAAGATTTAGAGGCCACCCCGACGCCGACGGCCTCGTCGGCATCTCAAGGACAGGACTCTAATCAGAGCGAAAATTCTAATCGCGGCAATTCGCAAAATAAAGATAAAGAGAACGAATAAAAATAGGTGTAAAAATTTGTATGGTATGGTAGTCCATAGTGGACGACGTTAGAACTGTAATTACTAATTACGATGGTGTTATTTCAGTTCCAACCGTCCAATAGATTAGCAAAACCAGTTATTAAGATTTTAAATTTTTAAAATATTCTTCTCTTCGCTGAATTAGTTTTTTTGCTTCATTTCTGCTAAAATCGGTTTTGAATTTTGGGAGTCTAATATTTAGTATCGAATCCATCACTGCTTTGTTTGACTCAGCGTCAATTACTGGTTTAGTAGTGTCAATATCTAAGGTGCTTAGCATATCAGCTTCCATTAAAATGATTTCGTCGGTATCTTCGATTTCATATTTTTTGTCGTGAACAGCCACGAGATGGATACAACGCTCTTTTTGCTTGTTAGTCAAAAAGGAAAATATGTTGTCCTTTAATAATTTTTTGATTTTCTCAGCACCTACTTCCATATGAAGTTTCTTAGCACTTTCAATTTTATCATTGTCTATGACTTCGCTGTCTTTAAATACGCCAGCATATCCCCAGTCGTGGGCATAGGCGGCAATAATTAAAACGGGTTTATCGAGTTTTAGTTGAGGATTATGATTTATTATTTGCTTAATCCAATCTACAACTTCAAGTGTATGATATTTATCAAATCCGCCTCGACTATTTTCTAAGTCAGGTAAAATCTTTTCTTTGAGATAACTTTCAATTCTATCATTCATATATTTATTCTATACTATTCAATAATAAAAAACAGGTCCAAATCTCAATGATACCCAAAGGGATTCGAACCTATTTTGTTCTGTTAATGAATTTTATTAAATCGTCTATCAGATTTGGCAGCGCCGACGGGATTCGAACCCGTGATCTTCTGCATGAAAAGCAGATATCCTAGGCCTCTAGACGACGGCGCCTCAATTTAAAGCATATCAGAAAAGCCAATTATTGTCTATTATTTCCATAGGGGGTGATTTTTTTGTATAATTTGGGTGTGATATATAAATCTTGACAATCGTTTTACAAAATTATAAAATGTAAGTAGAAATAGTAATAGGTAAGACATGGAGAAATAAAATGTCGGAAACAACTATTAGTCCAAAATATCAGGTCGTTATCCCAAAAGCAGTAAGACGTAAACTCAACATTAAAGAAGGTCAGCGTTTACAAGTTTATCCCGTGGGTGATTCGATTGTCCTTACCCCTAAGCCTGAAAGCTATACCGCTAAAATGTTAGGGTTGGGCAAAGATCTCTGGAAGGGTATTGATCCTTTGGAATACATTCGCAAAGAGCGTGCCGGCTGGGCAAAAAATGAGTGATAAATTAAAGAGATTCATCGTAAAACACAAAATCATCGGCCTTGATTCAATGCTTTTTATCTATCATTTTGAAAGAGCCGAAGCTTTCTGGCGAAAAACCCAAACAATTTTTGAAAACTTAGAAAAGGGGCAGTTTCGAGGCGTGACCTCGGCGATAACTTTAATTGAGATTTTAACAAAACCCAAAAAAGAAAAAGACTATTTTTTAGTGAAAGTTTATAAAGAACTTTTGACCACCTTTCCATATCTTGAGATTACCAATGTTAATTTTGAAATCGCCGATTTGGCCTCATCGCTTCGAGCAAAATATGATTTGACCACACCCGACGCAATTTTGATTGCCTCAGCGCTGAACGCTAAAGCCGGAGGTTTTATAACCTCCGATGCAAAATTAAAGAAAATTAAAGAAATAGATGTTTTAGTTTTGTCTGTCTAACTAAATAAAGTGATTGAAATTCTTTTTGAGCCTCATGGAACGACTATTGATAATGAACAAAAACGTGCTTCTGGCCACTTCGATGTTGAGCTATCAGATCTTGGTAAAAAGCAAGCTAAAGAATTAGGCGAAAGACACAAAGAAAAATTTTTTGGAAGATTTGCTTATAAAATATGATGGTAAGAAAATAATGATTATCGGACATCGGGCGCTCAATATGGATTAGAACGTTGGATTCGCGGTGTGTCATTAGAAGTTGTCGTGCCTTACCCTTGGAAATGGCAAGCTGGCTGGAAATATAAGTTTGAAAAGATAATCGAAAAGCCTAATTCTAAGTTAAAACCATATTCCTAAGTTGGGGGTTATATAATATGTCTGAATCTGAACGTGAGGCACTTACAAAAGAACATATCCGCAATCTCGTCGAGAATTACGATGAGATAATTCGGAAGTTAATTCCCCAGTATGAGGAAATGCAACAAAGCGTCCTTGGGTTTTTAGATTTTCCAGCTGATATCGAAATTGCGGTTTTAGACCTCGGTATCGGCACTGGTGAGACCGCTCAACGAATTCTTGAAGCCTTCCCAAAGTCGAAAATAATCGGCATAGATTTAAGTCAGGAAATGGTGGAAGGTGCGAAACAAAGATTAGCGAAATATCCTGAAAGAGTAGAGCTCACGGTTGGCAATATGGCAGATGTCGAACTTCCAGAATCTGTTGACGCTATTGTTTCTACTTTAGCCATACATCATTTAACAGGTGAGCAAAAAAGAGCTTTATATCAAAAACTATATCGCCATCTTCAAACTGGCGGTGTTTTGTCTCTTGGAGATTTAGTAACTTTCCAAGACCCAAAGAAAGCGGCTCGAACAGAACAAGATTGGAAGGATTTTATTTTTGGAACTTTAGGGCAAGAACAAGGTCAATTTAGATTTGACGAATATAAAAAGGGTGATATTCCTTCGCCACTTGAAAGCCAAATTGAATGGTTAAAAGAAGCTGGCTTTCAGGATGTCTCTGTAAATTGGGAACTAATGAATTATGCTGTGTTCGGTGGTAGAAAGATTGAAAAATGATTAAATTAAACCAAAAAACAATAATTATTTTAACTCCGACTGCTCCATACAATTTTGATGGGACTATTCATAAACCATCTCATTTCCCGTCTTCGGATAACGTCTGGAAAAAAGGAAATTATTGGATAACGATGCTTTGGCAAGGAAAATGTCTTGGATTAAAATTTCAAAATAAAGGAACTGTTAGTAAACCAAAAATAGAAGTCATAATTTATTCGAAAGACGTTTTACCAGAAAATTACATAAAGGGATTAACAACTGAATTAGAATGGCGGTTTAACACTCAATCAGACATATCTGAATTCAATAAAAAATTTCGAAAAGATAAGTTTCTCTGTTCGATATTGATAAGATGGGCGGGGGTAAAACCAGTCGCGGCTAATTCTCTTTACGAAACATTGGTTATTTATATTGTTCTTCAAAATGCGACCGTTCGCCGTTCGGTCCAAATGCTTGAAAATCTTTTTAATCAATATGGTCAAAAAGTAGAATTCGACGGCAAAACTTTTTCAACTTTTTGGAGACCCGAAGATTTAGATTCAGTTTCCGAACAAGAATTAAGGGATTTAAAATTAGGTTACCGAGCAAAATTCTTAAAAAGATTAAGTTCGCAATTTGCAATTGGCGAAATTGACGAGTTCAAATTACGCGAGATGACAAGAGAAGAAATTAAAAAAGAGATGTTAAAACTTTATGGTATAGGCAAAGCATCAGTTGAATATCTTTTATTTGAGGATTTCTATAAATACGATGCTTTGGAAACTATTCCACCTTGGGAACAAAAAATAATGTCCAAACTTCTATTTGATAAACCTCTTGTTCCGACCGAAAAGATTCTTCAATTTTTTAGAAAAAGATATGCTGGCTGGGAAAAGTTAGCTTTTCATTATATTTGGGAAGATTTGTTTTGGAAGCATAAAAATCAAAAAATCGAATGGCTTGAAAAAGAAATTCGACTTTAAAAAGAGATTAAATATGAATTACAAAGGAACAATAATCGAGGAAAGTTTAGAAAATAAAGATGTTCTTAAAAATGTTAAGATTTTATCAACAAAAGTTGAATCAGTAATAAAAGAACATCAAACGCCGTGGTTAAAACAATGGACTTTGCACAAAGTTGAGGTTGACGAAGATATTGTTGATGAACTATCAGAAAAAATAAGTCATTCGATTGATTCAAAACATAATCATAGCTGGTATGTAGATTACAAAAATGAAAAATGGCATTATATCATTTTCCCTAATAAGATTTTCAAGATTGATAAAACCGATGTCCAGCAATACGCCGAAGCAAGAAAATATGGAATTTCTTTGGGAATTCCAGAATATCAAGTTGATTTTAGTCCAGATATAAAATAAACAATAAAAATGAACCAAGAATCGATTTTCCAAAAAAGAATAGGTTATTCAAAAAATCTTGAACAATTTTTAGAAACTGTTTGCACGGATTATGATATTGGCAAATTTATTTCCCATCGAGTTGCGCCAGTAGGTTATGAGGATTTCAATTTCATTCTTAAAACATCTAAGGGAAAGTATTTTGTTAAAATTTTTGCTGATTTTCGTAATGATAAAGATTGCCAAAGATATATAAATATCTTAGATAAAGTAATCAAAGCAGGAGTTAGCCATCCTAAAATATATCAGTTCCAACAAGGTGGACTCTACCAAAAAGTATGGGATGGATATAAATTTCGATTAACTTTAATGGAATATATTGATGGATTAAGCTTTTTTGAAGGAAATCTATCAGCGACTGAAGATGAAATGCGTTATCTTGTAAATCAGACAACCGTTATTAACTCTATAGACCTTAAGCCTGAACTAATTTATGATAGCTGGGCAATAGTCAACTTTTTAAAGGAATATAATCAAAAAAAGACTTATCTCAAAAACGATGATTTAGGACTCATAAAACCACTTGTAAAAGAATTTAAATCACTGGCTATAGAAAAACTGCCACACTGTTTTATCCACGGAGACATTATCAAGACCAACGTATTAAAGGATAAAGAAGGCAAACTTTATATCATTGATTTCTCAGTTTGTAACTATTATCCGAGAATCCAAGAATTAGCCGTATTGTTATGTAATATGCTTTTTGACGAGAAAAATCCAAATACATTTCCTAAATACTATAAATTAGCTCTTGGCGAGTATCAAAGAATCATTCAATTGACACCTCAAGAATTAGAAACCCTGCCTTTGTTCGTAAAATTGGCTCACGCGATGCATATTGTTTGTGGCACTTATGAGAAAAAGGCGAATCAAAATCTTACTCAAGAGAATGACTACTGGATAAATTTAGGTAAAATCGGATTGAAATATACTTCGTCTTGGGATTTTAAATAGAATTTATCTTATAGACAACAGAGCTGGAATATAGATATTACTCTTTGAACTTGATATATTAGTTCTAACATAATACGCGATTGACTACCGCTTAAAACGAAGCCCCGCAAAAGCTTCGTTTTTGTGTTAAAATAACCCTATGAAAAGAATTTATTTTCGCTCCGCGAAGGCGGAAGAAAACAAACTTGTTTATTATATTGGGGGAATATTGGTGGCGGTGCTGGTTTTAGGATTTATATTAAATCAATTTGTTTTCAGTAAATCTTCACCTGCGCCGACGGCCGTCTCCTCGCCGACAATTTCACCATCCGTAAGTCCCCAACCAACTCCCCTGTTGTCCCCTTCCCCAATTGAAAAATCAATCCCCAATGCCTATTTAATTGATAATTTTCCTTTTCAGCCCCAGGCGCCGTTTGCCAATTGGGATGAAACCCACGACGAGGCCTGCGAAGAGGCTTCAGTAATATTAGTCCAATGGTGGCAAAGCGGAAAAAGCAGCATTTCTGCCTCAACAATGGACGAGGAAATTTTAAAAATGGTTGACTGGCAAATTGCAAAATGGGGGACTCATAAAGATTTAACAATCCAAGAAACCGCCGAAATGGCCGAAAATTTTTATGGCTTAAAATTGGTGGCCCAATATGATGTAACAATCGAAGATATAAAAAAAGAAATTGCCGAAAATCATCCAATAATTTTCCCAGCAGCCGGTCGGCTTTTAGGCAATCCCTATTTTAGAAGTCCCGGTCCAATTTACCATATGTCAGTGATTATTGGCTATGAAGGCAATAATTTTATCGTTCAAGATGTTGGTACCAAGCGCGGAGAAAATTACAAATATAACCAAAAGGTACTTTTTAACGCTCTCCACGATTGGGCCGGCTCGCCGGAATCAATTGAACAGGGCCAGAAAGCAATACTTATTTTCTAATAATATTTTAACCTATATTTCATACACCTCGTAGGTGTATGATTATTGGTTAAAATAAAAATTTGACAGCAAACGATAATTGTTCTATACTAAAATCGAATTGAATATGAATTATTTCGGAGTACAAAATGACAAATTTAATATTGTATCTTGTGGCGGCGGCCTTTGGCGGCAGCGCTCTTGGCTATGTTGGCCGTATTTACTTTGCCAAAAGACAAAAAGAGAAAGTTTCTCAAAAACAAAAAGAAATTCTCCTTGAAGCCAAAGACGAAGCCCTAAAGATTAAAGAAGAAGCCAAAAAAGAAGAAGAAGGAACCCGCAAAGAATTGCAGGAACTCGAAAAAAGCCTCCGGCGACGCGAGGAGATGATTGATCGTCGCCTTGAAAGCGCCGAGAGCGAAAAGACAAAAATTGCCGAAAGGGAAAAAGAAATCAGCTCGATTAAAAATGAAATCGCTCAAATTAAAACTGAACAAAATTTAAGACTGGAAAAAATCGCCAAATTGAAAAATGAGGAAGCCCGAGAATTACTGTTAAAAAATGTTGAAAAAGAATATCGCGACGAGCTGATTAAGAAAATTAAAGAACAAAAAGAAATTGCCCGCGAGGAAGCCCAAAATATTGCTCGGGAAATTCTTTCCTGTGTCATCCAGCGACTGGCTTCCGAGCACACTGTCGAGACCACCACTTCGGCAGTAACTTTACCCTCCGATGAAATGAAGGGAAGAATTATTGGCCGCGAAGGCCGCAATATTCAGGTTTTTGAAAAAGCCACTGGCACGGATTTGATTATTGATGATACTCCAGATACGGTGGTGGTGTCTGCATTTGATCCCATCCGCCGGCAAATCGCCAAAACCGCCTTGGAAAAACTGATTGCTGACGGCCGCATCCATCCAACACGAATTGAAGAAATTGTCCAAAAAGTCAAAGAAGAAATTGGCACCCAAATGAAGGAAGCTGGCGAGCAGGCGGCCTACGAAGTTGGGGTTGCCGGACTTCATCCGGATCTGATTAAAATTTTAGGCAGACTAAAATTTCGCACTTCATACGGCCAAAATGTCTTACAGCATTCGATTGAAGCCGCCCACATCGGCGGGATGTTGGCCAATGAACTTGGAGCCGATGTTAATTTAGTTAAAAAAGCCGCCCTTCTGCACGATATCGGCAAAGCGGTTGATCATGATATTCCCGGTCCCCATCATCATATCAGTGTGGATATTGCCAAAAAATACGGACTTTCGGAAGATATTTATCACGCGATTGCCGCTCATCATGATGATATTGAGGCCAAAACCGTTGAGGCGATTATTGTCAAAGCTGCTGACGCGATTTCCGGTTCGCGTCCGGGCGCCCGGCGGGAGACTTTGGAAAACTATGTTAAACGTTTAGAAGAATTAGAAAATATCGCCAATTCATTTCCGGGGGTGGAAAAATCATACGCTATTCAGGCCGGTCGGGAAGTGCGGATTATTGTCAAACCGCAGGAAATTGATGATTTGGGGGCACTAAAACTTTCTAAAAATATTGCCCAAAAAATTGAACAAGATTTGCAGTATCCAGGAACGATTAAAGTCAATGTCATCCGCGAAACGCGGGCAGTTGAATTTGCCAAGTAATTTTTCCATAGGAGGCAATGATGAATAAAGAAGAATTGACCAAAATCGCCGCCGAAGAGGCGGGAGTCACCGAAGAAGAAGCGGCAAAAATTATTGAGGCATTTTTTGAGACTATTAAAGAAGGCCTTTTAAAAGGGGAGAGGGTCTTAATCGCCGGTTTTGGGACTTTTTCGCTCTCGAAAAGAAAGGAGCGAGAGTTTGTCAATCCCAAAACTCGCAAGATCCAGACAATTAAAGAGAGAATCTTGCCCTTTTTTAAGGCCGATCGCAATTTTAAAAAGGACTAATGTTTACTAAAATCCATATTTTTCGGCTAAAACCAGATCAAAAATTATTTGAGGGAATTTTAGATTTTTGTCAAAAACAAAGGATCACTTCCGGGGTGATAATTTCTCTTTTAGGCTCTTTAAACAAAGTCGAATTGGGATTTTTAAAAAAACTGCCGGGAAAATATATTACCCAAAAAATTAATGGTCCATTGGAAATTGTCTCCGGTAACGGGACAGTGGCAAAAATGGCTGGAAAAACTGTTCTCCATGTTCATCTTGAGGTTTCTAATGACAAATATGCTATTGGCGGTCATTTAGTCGAAGGGACAATATTTTCCACTGCTGAAGTAATTATTGGACAACTAAAAGAGCAAATCAATCGAGAAAAAGATAATTTCACCGGTTTAAACGAACTCAAATAGAAGATTCCATTTTTTCCAGACGGTCGTAGTAGTCGGCAAATTCGTTTAAGTGGGCTAAAGCGATTTTTCCGGTTACGAGAGGATCATCATCGGTAACATTTGTTTTAGGATCGCGGCGACCGTGTTCTAACTCGACATCCATTCCCCGGCGAAACTGGTCAAGATCAAATTTTGACCAATCGATTCCTAATTTTTCGCCAATTTCTTTGGCCTCTTTGGGGCTAAAATTTTCTTTGGGCATTTTTCTCCTTTCTTGAAATTAAAATTCAATTTGGAAATCTTTAAATTTTGATTTTGGTTTTTGATCAATAATTTTTACATTTTCAATTTCCGATGAAAAAGAATCTCGCAATTTTTCGACTAAATTAGAAATAATTTTTTCATCACCTTGGGCAACTAACTCAACCGAGCTGTCTGCAAAATTTTTAACATAACCTTTAAGATTAAGCTCGCGGGCTAATTTTAAAGCCGTATAGCGAAAACCAATCCCCTGAACGCGGCCTAAAAATATGATTTTTTGCTGATTTATCATTCTAAAATTACGGACCTGCCTGACTTAAAATGTCATCGAGATTTTTGTCATTTATAAAAATTTCTGCGCTTTGGACAGTTGAAAACTGGAGGGCGGTTTCTTTAAGCTGGGCCTGAATTCTGGCATCCTCGCAAGTGCCGACAAGATTAAGGGGGCCAGTAAGTTTAATAGTGGCTTTGCCGTCAGTAATTTCCGCGCTTTGGAAATTTAAGCTCGAATCAGCCAGAGCGTTATAGAGTCCTGACTCTCCATAGCTTTTATCTTTTATAGATATTAACTGTTCAATCGCTGCCCTTAAAACCGCTTTGGTTTCCGGGACTTCGCGTTCAACCGCCACCGCGCTATCCCCGCAACCGACGAGTTTGCCCGAAGCGCCATTATCGTCTTTGGCAATGAGAAAGATTTTGACAGTCGTTGTCGGGGTGGCAGTCGGAGATATTGCCGTCGTTGGCGAAGGCGATTGAGTTGGTGATTTTGTGATTCCGGGGCTGGCAAAAGTAGGCGACGGGGTTGGGCTGGTATTAGTTTTTTTATTGGTGGAGGAGATCATTTTGCACATTTCCTCATATTTT
>JBBUEO010000012.1:1222-13537 GCA_038056915.1 Patescibacteria group bacterium | reverse complement strand
AATAAAAATCGCCGAGGTTTCGAATTATGGCTTACTGGTGATTATATTCAAAAGGAACTGTGAATGGAACTTAAAGATTATCAAAAAACAACTTTAAGCATTATCGGGCAGTATTTGGGATTGCTTGATTTATATTCCGCAGAGGTATTGACATTCGGAAATGCTTTTGATATATTAGAAATAGCTAAAAACACCCGCCCTGTGTTCGCAAGAATACACGGCGGGTTTTATAATTCCTATAATACCTACTTTAGGAGGGAAAATGACCGATAAGGAGAAGGTTGCCGTATTTATTGATGGAAGTAATTTTTATTACAAAATGCGTGATAAGGAGATTGGGATTTCTAATACCACAGAATTTGACTATAAGGGACTAGCAAAAATGAGATGCTGGTTTAATTAAGAAATAAAAATCGTCCACCCTTCGCTCTTTGAGCTTCCCACATCGCTAAAGCTACGAGGGACAAGCCGGAGTGTAATAGAACGCCCCCTCCCAATCCATCTTACATCAAGCATTTGAAGGGAAATTATAAAAAAATCTGATTTAGAATATTATTATTAGATTAGCAATAAAGTCATAATATTGTATTTTAGAAAGGAAATGATATGGCCCAGACATCAAAAGAAATGTTCGAAAATGTTAAAAGTCAAACTGATAAAGCCCATGAGAATTTAAAAAAAGAAAAAGATGATTTGGAAAATTTAGAAAATCAACTCAAAGTTGAAGAAAAAATCTTTATTGAATTTCAAGAGAAGAAAGACGAATTAGCGGAGACTCAAAAATATATTGTCGAAGCAGTTCAAGGTGAAATTATGACGCAAAAAAATAAAATCCTCGAACTTGAAACAGACATCAAATTACTCGCCAAAAAGTGCGAGGTTTTGAGTAGAGACACTTGGAATTTTTAAACTTTTCGATTCGGTTTTAAGCAAATTGTAAATGTGGTATAATAACATTGGAGGCAAAATGAAATCAAAAGAAATCGATGTTCAAAAAAATGAATCAATTAAATTACCTCGGAACTGGAAAAATGGTAAAGCTTATGTCTTAGAAAGTAATGATATTATAGTTATTAAGAAATACTCTGTCCCAGATTTTGCCTACGTTCGTTCTAAGTTGCGAAAAATAAAAGACAAAATATCTCAAAAAGATATTAATCTGGCAATTAAGGCTGTTCGAGGTTAAATGAAGGTAGTTCTTGATACTAATGTAATAGTGTCCGGGCTTTTGTGGAAGAAAACTACAAAAGCCTTATTTGATTTAGCTGATGAGCACAAAATAACGGTCTGCTTAACGCCGAAAATAATTGATGAAGTTTCTCAGATCCTTAACTATCCCAAGATACATAAGCAGCTAGATTCTGTGGGTCTAACAACAATAGAAATTATTAACTATCTTTTACAAATAGCTGAATTTTATCCTGACATAGCCCTACAGATTAATTTGCAGGATCCTTCAGATAAAATTTTTTTAGGTGCCGCCATTGCAAGCAAGGCAGAATATATTATTACTGGTGATAAACACCTATTAACCTTGGACGAGTTCGAGGGAATCAAAATTATCAAACCGCGGCATTTTTTGGAAGAGATTCTGTAACCGCCAAAATTTATCCTAAAGTTGAGAAAAAATTAATTAATAAAGGAGTAAATGAAATTTCCAAAAGGTGTTGAGGTTGTCGGTTCGGCAATAATTGAAAATAATAAAGGGGAAATTCTTTTAGTCCGTTCGCCCAAATGGTCTAATAAATGGACTATGCCCGGTGGTCATATTGAACCAGACGAGACAATTTCTAAAGCTTTGGAGCGAGAAGCGGAGGAAGAAACTGGTTTAAAATTAAAACCGATTAAAATTATTGCTTTTGGTGAACTAATTAATTCAAAAGATTTCCACCGACCAGCCCATTTTATATACTTTGATTTATTATGCAAAGCAAAAACTGAAAATGTAAAAATTGATAATAAAGAGGTTAAAGATTTCAAGTGGGTAAAGCCCGAAAATGCTCTCAAAATGGATTTAGCTGAAAGTTATGATAAAACTATAAAAGATTATATTGAATATAAAAAATAACCCCTCGGAAAAATTGAGACCCCACATCGCTAAAGCTACGAGGGACAAGCCGGAGTGTAATAGAACGCCCCCTCCCAATCCATTTGAATTCGTATAAATAAACCGATAAAATATAAATAAACAGATACAATTTAAAACATTCTCTAGATGACGTTCTCTTATTCTCGAGAATACAAGAATATCATCAAGGATAAATAGTATAAGTAGAATAGTATAAGCAGGTTGGTCGGGTGGAGGAGAATTGAGGGGATAAGGTGAATGAGAAATTAGTTAGGAGATTTGAGAGAATTTTTAAGGGTGCCGGGAATCATTATCGTATTAGGATACTTTTATTGCTAAACGAGGATACTGATTATTCGCTTTGGGCGATAAGCCAGAAACTAAATGCCGATTTTCGGACCATTTCCGGTCATACGCAAAAATTAAAACAAGCAGGCTTAATTGAAAAGTACTATGTCGGTCCAAGGGTTTATCACGACCTAACCCCCTATGGTCAAAAAGTCCTCGAATTTATTAAGAATTTGAATTAAAATGAGTAAGGAGAAATAAATGTTTTATTTTCTCATCGGATTAATCGTTGGGCTAATCATCGGTGGAGTTATTGTCTATTTTATTATACGATCTAAAAAAACAGCGGAAGCAGCGAAAGAGAACCTATCAACTAAAGAAACACCCTTTATCAATCCAAAAGTTGAAAGGCGGAAGGAGAATTTGGCGAAATTGGAAGAAATGATTGGCAAGAAATCTAAAGATGAAAAAATCACCAACGACGAAGTTCAGAAATTGCTGAAGGTTTCCGATGCCACGGCCGAGCGCTATTTGCAGGAACTTGAAAGTCAGGGTTTAATTAGGCAGTTCGGCGAAGTGGGCAAAGAAGTGTATTATCAGAAGGTTTAATTCACAGGTTGGTTTGAACGGCTCAGATGGATTGAGCCATTAAGAGCAGGAGGATATTTGTCTTTAGCAAAAGTAAATGCCGCAGCGGTGGTGGGACTGGAAGCGGTGCCGGTGGAAGTAGAAGTTGATATTTCCCGGGGTCTGCCAAGTTTTACTATTGTTGGACTGCCGGACAAAGCGGTCGAAGAATCAAAAGACCGGGTCCGCTCGGCGATTATGAATTCCGGGGCTAATTTTCCGGTAAAAAGAATCACCGTGAATTTGGCTCCCGCTGATATTAAAAAAGAAGGTCCAGCCTATGATTTGGCGATTGCTTTAGGAATATTAGTCGCTGATGAGCAAATCCCGTTGATCGATGAGAATTTTTTATTAGTCGGTGAATTGGCTTTAAACGGTAGTCTTCGACACATCAACGGTATTTTACCGATTGTTAGTTCATTAAATAATAAATTTTCTGCGGTTATCCTGCCGGATATAAACAAACAAGAGGCCTCGTTAGTTAAAAAAATTAAGATTGTGCCGGCAAAAGACTTAAAAGAGCTAATTTTTTATTTTAAAAAAGAAAAAAGCCTGCCGCCTTATTATCAAAAATTTAAAATTCAAACCCCGCAAAAATACGAATACGATTTAGCTTATGTTAAAGGTCAGGAACAAGCAAAAAGGGCTTTAGAAATTACCGCCGCCGGCGGTCACAACCTCTTGATGATCGGACCGCCCGGCGCCGGAAAAACTCTTTTAGCAAGGAGTATCCCTTCAATTTTGCCTGAACTTGTAGACGACGAAATTTTAGAAGTTACCAAAATATATTCTGTCGTCGGCTTGCTTTCGACGGCTGAACCTTTAGTTAATCATCGTCCTTTCCGCGCCCCTCACCATACAACCTCGAATGTCGCTTTAGTCGGCGGAGGGACGATTCCTCATCCCGGAGAAATTACTTTGGCTCATCGGGGTGTTTTGTTTATGGATGAATTCGCCGAATTTACTCGCTCGGTTTTGGAAGCTTTGCGTCAGCCGCTTGAGGATGGCATTATGACAGTTTCCCGAGCCCAGGGTTCAATCACCTATCCGGCTAAATTTATTCTGGTGGCGGCGCAAAATCCTTGCCCTTGCGGCTATCTCGGAGATCCGGTTAAGGCCTGTATTTGTACCCCGACGCAAATTCTTCGTTATCAAAAAAGAGTCTCAGGCCCTTTAATTGATAGAATTGATCTTCACATCGAAGTTCCCCGAGTGAAATATGAGAAATTAGCTGATGATAGGGTGGCGGAAAGCTCTTCCCGGGTCCGCCAGCGAGTGGAAAACGCCCGAAAAATTCAAAGAAAAAGACAGACTAAGACTAATTCCGAACTTAAACCAAAAGAAATTCGAGAGTATTGCCAATTAGATGAAAAATCAAATGCCCTACTTCGAGCCGCTTCCAGTCAGCTCAATTTATCAGCCCGTCAATATACCCGGGTTATCAAATTAGCCAGAACGATTGCTGATTTAGCTGGAGAACAAAATATTAGTTCAAGCCATATCGCCGAGGCCTTGCAATATAGACCTAAAGAGCACTCAATTTACTAAAAGCTATTTTCAATATCGTCTCAAATGTCCCTCGAGTCATTAAATTTGAATTTTAAAGATTTGGAAAAGCCAGTCACTGGCTTTAAGAATAAGACCGGTTTTTAAATCTAAGATCATCAGGCTGGCAACGACAATTATCATACAACTAATAATTAAGCCGGATTTTTTAAGATCTTTGCGAATCGGACTGATCGGATCATTCTCTGGAGCTAATGGGAGGCTTATTTCTTGTTTGAGATTCTCTCCTAAAGTAGAAGCAGATGCAGGAGTTTTTTGAACAATGTTTTCAGCCGTTGGCGTTGTCAGAGCAGATTGCGATTGGGCCATTTGTTTTAAAATTTCTGCTTTGATTCTTTTTCGAAATTTTGATTTATCTTTTTTGGACATTTTGCTCCCTTCAGTCTTTCAAGGTTCGTTTAAGGTAAATTTAAATTCTTTGAACCTATTATAGCGAAATAGTTATACCTTTACAAGTAAGTGTATTTTTGCTATCCTAAAATAGACTATTTATTTAGTTGCAATTTTAAAAATAGAACCTATGTGTTATAATAGAAATGTAAATAACAATAGTTTACATTTATGAGAAACGATAAACATCTTGCGATGCGATTGCGGAAACGAGGCAATAGTTATAATAGAATTAGTAAAGAACTTGATATTCCCAAAAGTACTTTATCGAAGTGGTTTTCAAAGATTGATTGGTCTCGAAATATTAAAAAAGAGCTTAGTAGAAAAGCCAATATTTTATCCAGGAAAAGACTTCGATTATTAAATAAGGCAAAGGAACAAAAATGGGAGCAGTGGAGAGAGGAAGCACGTAAGCAAGCAAGGGATGCTTTCCCGATATTGAAACAAAATCTATTATTTATTGCTGGAATTATGATTTATTGGGGGGAAGGTGATAGCAATATTAGAAATTCACTGGTCAGATTGTCCAACACAAATCCTAATATGCTAAGAATATTTTCTCTTTTTCTTCAGGAAATATGCACTGTTCCGAAAGCGAGAATCAAGCTCACAATGATTTTATACCCGGACTTAAACATAGATAAATGTCAGCGTTTTTGGTCAAGATCCATCGGTTTACCACAAGGCCAATTTAATAAGGCGCAAATAATATATGGGAAACATCCGACTAAACGATTGTCGTATGGTATCTGTTCAATGACGGTTGCGAGTAGGCAATTAAAAGAGAAGATTTTTATTTGGATAGACCTTTTCCAAAAGCAATATTCTTTAAATGCGGGTGTAGTTTAGTGGTAAAACGTGACATTGCCAATGTCAAGACCGGGGGTTCAATTCCCCTCACCCGCTCCACCTCGCCCCTTCAAACGGGGCTCGGTGTAAACTCGTCCTTGAATGGGCTTGGTGAAAACTTATATCATTATGGCCTGATGACCGAGTGGTTAGGTAGCGGTCTGCAAAACCGCGTACGCCGGTTCAATTCCGGCTCAGGCCTTGATTAATATCTATTCCAATCAAATATGAAAGGAACGAAATGACCCGAATATTAATGATTGTCCAAATCATCTTAGCAATAATTTTAATGTTAGCGATTTTATTGCAGCATCGAGGAACATCTTTGGGTGGGGCTTTTGGGGGCGAAAGCACAGTTTATCGTTCTCGTCGAGGAGCGGAAAAATTTTTATATTGGTTTACCATCGTTATTGCTCTCGTTTTTGCTTTGTTGGTAATCGTAAATTTGTTGATTTAGAAAGCATTTTAATCAAATTTTCTCAAGACGGAAATTATTTAAAATGAAAATGACTATTTTTTACAAAAAATTTGGCAAAATCAAACGTTTTCTTAGAACTTATCCCTTTAGGCAAACCGGCCGGGCAATAAAATACCTTCCCCAAGTTTTAAGTCGTTTGGAAAAAATTATTATTCTTTGTCTTTTTATTTTTACAGTTGGTTTAATCATTTATATCGGTTATCTTACTTGGATTAACCATACTCAAGCAGTGGCGGATTTTGGGGGAGAATTCCGCGAAGGAATTGTCGGCGAAAGAAAAGATATTGATAAACATCTCTCACGGTTAATCTACGCTGGTCTGACCAAGATGGATAGCAATAAAAATATTGTTGGTGACATTGCCAAAGATTGGGAGATTAAAGAAAATGGCAAAGTTTATGAATTTCATTTAAGACCAAATTTTAATTCTGAAGATTTAGCCCGGGAGATTATCAGCCAAAATATCTGGCAGGATATTAATATTTCCACCCCTGATCCACAGATAATAACTTTTACTTTTAAACAGCCATTCTCTCCCTTTCTATATGCTTCTACCGAACCAATTTTTAAATACGGTCCTTATCGAATCAGCGACGAAAGCAAAAATGAAATTACACTAATTGCTCGCGAGGATTACTATAACGGTAGGCCTTATGTTGATAAAATTATCATCAAATATTTTCAAAGCGAAGAAGAGCTAATAAAATCAGCTCGTCGGGGAGATCTTTCGGGTTTTACCCTTTTTAAAAGAATTTCTCAAAAGAATTTTCGAGAATTTGAGTTGAGTCTACCGCGTTCTCTGATTCTATTTTTTAATCTTTCGCGCAAAGACCTCCAGGACATAAATGTTAGAAAAGCTTTGAAAGAAAATACCGCCCCTGCCAAAGAACTGAATTTGCGGCTGGTGACTTCCGATAATCCTAAAAATCAGGCAATTGCCAATGAAATTGAGAAAAAATGGAGTCAAAATAAAGTGCAGATTACTTTAGATATTAAAGACAATGTAACATTACAAAAAACTACTATTCCCCAAAGAGACTATGATTTGCTTTTATATAGTCTTGACTACGGCGAAGACCCCGATCCTTATCCTTTCTGGCATTCCTCCCAGATTAAGGAAGATGGTAAAAATTTGTCTAATTTTAAAAATAGTAAAGCTGATAAACTTTTAGAAGAAGCTCGTCAAGAGTTTGATTTTAGCAAGCGCGAAGAAAAATATCAGGAATTTCAAAAAATTATTGACCAAGAAATTCCCATTATTATTATTGAACATCAAACGATGTATTATTATGTTTTGGAAAAAGTCAAAGGCATCGAAAAAATCGTTGGTTCATGTGAGGCGGATCGGTTTTTAAATGTCGCCTCCTGGTATCTGGAGACTAAGAGGGTGAAAAAGTAATTTTGCCAGAGTGGCGGAATTGTTGAGCACAAAAATATTTTGATAGTCTGCGAAATCCCGACGGATGTCGGGAGCATATACAAATGAAGAATATGTCTCGGTGCTGGAATACGGGCGAATGGCGAAATGGTAGACGCGCTAGCTTCAGGAGCTAGTGAGAGCAATCTCGTGGAGGTTCGAATCCTCTTTCGCCCAGATGTAATTACTCCCACCTCTGGCAGGAAAAAAGGCGACAGGCCTTTTTTTATTATCTTAATTTTTAGTATAAGTTTTTGGATGATTGATTGACATTTCGGTTCTAATTTAGTAGAATGAATATTAGAACTCGGTAATGAAAGGAGTAACTCAGAAATGCCGACAGTTCAAGTTGTAAAGCCCGACGAGCTGATCGAAGTTCATGGCGTTTTGGTAAACTACGATCAGTTGCCGCAAGAGGCGGCTAAGAGCTTGCCGCATAGTCTACCTCTCATCTCTTCATCCTTCGACCCAGCCAAATGGAATGGCGGGAAATCGGGACAAAAAGAAACCACACTGCGGCTTCGACGGTCTGACAGGTCAGTCTCTACCGAGGTAGCTCGGCAGTTTGTCAGAAGCGGGGGCGACATACCCTGTCTCCCAGCGGAAGTCGCTCCACTTGCAGAGGTTTGGCAGGAGCTTTGGGAAATTGGCTTGTGGTATGTGGCTGCCCTCGGCGAAGATGACAGCCAGCTTTGGCGGGATGCCAACGGTCAGCCACGGGTAGTCTTTCTCGATTGCAATCCCAAGTATGTTGGTATCAACTTGCACTGCAATGTAGGCTGGTACCATCTTGCCTGGTTTGCGGGTATACCTGGGTAAGAGAATCCGAACGTAGTCTTTACTGGTCCTGACGTCCCGGCGTAGTTGTTTTATACGCCGGGCTTTTCTTTTTGACATAACCCTAATTTTTCAGGTAGAATATAATTATGCCGGGGTGGTGGAATTGGCATACACGCTAGCTTGAGGTGCTAGGCCAGAAATGGCGTGCAGGTTCGAGTCCTGTCCCCGGCACCAAATATGGCTAAAAGAATTTTTACTCAATGTTTCCCAACCGTTAATGCCGTTATTGTTATTTACACATATTTACACACCGGGTGTGTAAAATAAAAAATATGGTGAGATTTTATTAAGTCTATTTTCATAGATGGGCGACTAGCTCAATGGTTAGAGTACTTGGTTTACATCCAAGGGGTTAGAGGTTCGAATCCTCTGTCGCCCACTACGCCCTTGCCAAAAAAAATTTTTTCTGATACGATAATTTTGAACTTAAAACAGCCTCCTAACCATTATAAGTATATTTGAGATATGAGATTAGAAATGAGGAATTAATAATCCCCATTTCCATTTCGCATTTCATGAAACTTTAATTATAAGCCGGAGTAGCTCAATGGTAGAGCACATGACTGAAAATCATGGTGTCGGCAGTTCGATTCTGCCCTCCGGCAAATAATTGCAATCTCAATGGTAACTGCCAAAAGCCCAAGGGGCATTTAGGCAGACTCGCCTGAATGCTTGAGCTTTCGGCGGGGAGCAGTTGACTGAAAATCAACGTGTACGCAGTTCCCTGCCCGCAATGCTTCGCATAGCGATGCAGGCGGGGATTCTGCGATCCGGCACTTGCCTAAATATCGAAAATGGAAATTTTTAATAATTTTGATCCCAAAAAACTTGTTGAACCAGCTTATCTTTTTGAGAAAACCCCGCCAGCTGATTCGGATTACCGCTATCTTGTTTTCATATTTGGTTTTTTGGTCATAATTGCCATCGCTAATTGGTTTTGGTACCGGCGTAAATTTATTAAAATTCCTGTTTATCGAGAAATTAGAAATAAGCTCTTTAATATTTTTTTCTATCCTAGCATTGTTGGTTTATTTTTAATTTTTTGCCGATGGCAAGCGATTCCTTATTTGGGCAGCCGTTTTTTTCTCGGCTTGCTATTAATCGTTTTTGTAATTTGGCTGATTTATTTACTTTATTTTCGGCTGATTATTTTTCCAAAGGAAATTAAGGAATTTTTGAAACAGGAAAATTTCAATAAATATTTGCCAAAGAACAATCAAAAAAATAGAAAGGTAAAATCAAAATGACTTCAGAACCCAAGACAATGAAAGATTTGGCTCAGAAAGTTGGTAACGGTCTAATCCCCTTTAAAGCGGGCGAACTTTTTGAAGTCAAGGTCTTACAAATTTTAAAAAATAAAATTTTGGTCGATGTCGGCGGTTTTTCTTTGGGGATAATTCCCGAGCAGGAGCTTTCGCCGGAAATGGGGGAGGTAAAAGTTAGCGATAAAATTCTCGCCTATATTTTAACGGTGGAAAACGATGAGGGCTATGTAGTTTTATCCTTGCGTCGGGCTGACAAAGAAAGAATCACCAAACTTTTAGCGGAAAAATATGAAAAAGGGGAGGTTTTACCGGTGAAGGCGACTTCCGCCAATAAAGGAGGTTTAATTTGTCAATTTGGCGATTTCGAGGGTTTTTTGCCGCTGTCGCAATTGGCCAGCTCCCATTATCCAAAAGTATCTTCAGGCGATCGAGGAGAAATTTTAAAAAAACTTCAGCCCCTGGTTAATCAAACTTTTCAGGTGAAAATTTTAAATTTTGAGGCCGCGGCGGGTAAATTGATTTTTTCCGAAAAAGCCGCCGGCGATGTCGCTTTTCGGGAGAAATTAGAAAAAATCAAGATTGGGTTGCGTTTGAGTGGCGAAATTACCGGTATTGTCAATTTTGGCTTATTTGTTAAGGTTTCTTATCAAGACGAAGAGATGGAAGGATTGGTCCACATTTCTGAAGTTTCCTGGGAACATATTGATGATTTAGGACAAAAATTTAAGGTGGGCGATAAAGTTGAGGTGGAAGTGATTTCGACAGAAAATAATCGTTTGTCTTTTTCTATCAAACGACTTCAGCCGGATCCCTGGCTTAAGGAAGCCCTGGTATATAAAGTCAACGATATTGTTTCCGGGACAGTGACTAAAATTACTCCTTTTGGCGCTTTCGTCAAAGTTGGCAAACTTGACGGTCTTGTCCATATCTCCGAGCTTGGTGAAAAGATTACTGATCCTCGAGAAATAGTTGAAGAAGGCAAAATATTTAAATTCAAAATTATCTCGATTGAAAGAGAACTTCACAAATTAGCTTTATCGATGAAAAATCTTGATGAGAAGAAAAAAATTCCTTCGATTTCTACTAAAAAAGAACCCAAAAAAGAAATCCAAAAAAATCCGAAAAAATCTAAAAGGATATCAAGTTCTACTAAAAAAACCTCAAAAAATAAAGGAAAAAAATGATTATCACTTATCAGGGCGAAGATAATTTTACTGTCAAGACGCGATCGAAAACCTTAAAAATTGGCAGAAAAATTTCTTTAGGGGATTTAGAAATCAGTACCCCCGGCGAATATGAAGCAGGCTCGGTGGAAATGGAAGTAATTGACGGCATTATTGAGATATATTCAGAAAAAATGACGATCGCGTGGATTAAAAAAGGCAAGGTTTTTTCCTCCGAAGAATTGGAAAAATTAAATGGCATTGATGTTTTGTTAATCGGCGTCGGCGGAGGAGATTTTACTGAAACCAAAACCGCTATCGAAATTATCAATCAGATTGAACCGGCGATTGTCGTACCAATGTATAGTCAAAATCTTGAAGAATTTTTAAAGGAAGAGGGTATTTCCCCGGCGGGATTGGATCTGTGGAAATTTTCTGAAAGTGATTTACCCCAAGACGAAAGAAAAGTCGTGGTCTTAAATGTTAGTTGATAAGGTAATCTCAAGGATTCAAAATTATCAAAAAATATTGCTGATGATCCATCAGGATCCCGACGGTGATACCATCGCTGCTTCGCTGGCAATGTATTTGGCTTTAAAAATATTAAATAAAGATATTGAAATGGTCTGTAAAGACGCTGTCCCCCGGCCATTTTTGTTTTTAAAAGCCGCCGAAAAAATTAAAAATGATATTTTATTTGGGGATTTCGAAATAATTATTGTCATTGACTGCGGCGATCTCAAAAGAACCGGCTTTGCCGAGCGTTTGAAAAAATTTGCCAAAAAAAGAAAAAATCTTATCAACATTGATCACCATCCGAAAAATGATTTATGGAAAATTGCCAATCTTAATTTAGTTGATCAGAAAGTTTCTTCAGCTTCAGAAATTGTTTGGCAAATTATTAAAAAATTGCCGGTTAAGATCACTGCGGAAATTGCCACTGCCATCCTAACTGGAATTTACACTGACACTGGCGGTTTTAAACATTCGAACACTTCGCCAGAAACCTTAAAAATTTCCTCTGAACTATTAAATTTTGGTGCAAAGCTTAAAACTATTACCCAAAATGTCGCTTTGAATCGAAGTATCAGCGCTTTAAAACTATGGGGAATTGTCCTTTCAAGATTGAGAAAAAATGACGACTTACAAATTGTCTCTTCAGTGATTACCGGCGATGATTTAAAAAAATGTTTGGCTTCCTATTTTGATTTAGCTGGAGTGGTTAATTTAATGAATACCATTCCTGATGCCAAAGCAACGATTTTATTTTATGAAAACTCTTCGGGCGATATTCAAGCGTCGCTAAGGACCGAAAAAGAAAAAGTTGATGTCTCACAAATTGCCAAACTTTTCGGCGGCGGCGG
>JBBUEO010000012.1:0-1122 GCA_038056915.1 Patescibacteria group bacterium | reverse complement strand
GCCGCGGTGGCGGAATTGGTATACGCGACGGACTTACCCTGCACCACGTGGGGTGCAGGGTACCATGTACCCAATGTGGTACATGGGTAAAATCTTGTGGTAATATGTATTTTGTTTATATATTAAAAAGCATTAAAAATAGTCAGCTATATACCGGTAGAACAGATAATCTTCATAATCGATTAGCAGAGCATAAATCAGGTCAAAATAGAACTACTAACCGTATAAATCCTACTAAATTAATATTTTTCGAGTCATTTTCTGATAAGAGAGATGCTATAAGAAGGGAAAGATATTTTAAAACATCAAAAGGTAAAAGCACGCTAAAAATGATGTTAAGGTATTCTATCAGATAGGCCCGGGTGGCGGAATTGGTATACGCGACGGACTTAAAATCCGTTGGGTCCAAACAACCCTTGCGAGTTCGAGTCTCGCCCCGGGCAATCAGTCGTTAAATATCAAATTTATGATTTATTTTACCAAACATGCTAAAGAAAAATTTGAAATTTTAAAAAAACATAAATTTCCAGTCTTAAAGAAACAAGTCATTGAAACGATTGAGGATCCTGAAAAAATTGATTATTCTCGCCTGCCATTATTCATCGCCCAGAGAAAATTTGACAAATATCACGTTTTAAGGGTAGTATATAAGAAGGAAGAGGGATTAATTAAAGTCATTACTTTTTATCCTGGCCGGAGCAAACATTATGAAAAATAAGAATGTCGTCTCTGACGATGCTCAACCCAAAATTAATTATGAGCCAGAGGCTGATGTTTTAACCTACGAAATTACCAATCAGCCGATTGATTATGCCAAAGAAATTGGCAATATTGTTGTTCATTTTACCAAAAACAATATTCCGGTATTGGTGGAAATTTTAGAAGCGACAAAATTTATAAAAAAAGCCGAAAGATTAACGGCTAAATCTACTAATTTATCATTAGATTGCGCGCGATAATATCCTTTGGTGGAAAATAACTTGTCTCCGTACCAATCTTTGTTCTGGTGCTGGGGTCGTCTCGCTTGCCCGCCGTAATTTTAATGAAGGAGGGACGAAATGCGTTCGAACTATTTTAAGAATTATTTGCACACAGGGTGTGTAAAATTAATATGTTAAAAAA
>JBBUEO010000011.1:9181-13019 GCA_038056915.1 Patescibacteria group bacterium | reverse complement strand
TATGCTATTGGTTGCTTTAATACTTCTGATTTAGAAATCACTAAAGCAATCATTTCTGCCGCTCAAAAGCAAAATTCGCCAGTGATGATTGCCACCACCCCGAAAGCGATTGAATACGCCGGTTTAGAAGCGCTGGCAGGGTTAATCAAACAAATGGCTAAATCATCGAAAGTACCAATAGTCCTTCATCTTGATCATGGCAAGAGCATTGAAATAATCCAACAATGTTTAGAGCTTGGCTATCAATCGGTAATGATTGATGGTTCTGAAAAACCACTTGAGGAAAATATCCGACTGACAGCCGAAGCGGTCGAAATAGCCCACCAACACAAAGCTATTTGCGAGGGTGAATTAGGCCATTTAGGTAAAGCTGGTACCAATCAAGATCGATTAACCAATCAGGAAGATATCGAAAATTTCGTCAGCAAAACCCATGTTGATTTACTGGCTGTCTCTATCGGCTCAAAACACGGAATTGAGTTGGATGAAAAGTTAAATATCGCCTTACTTAAAAAAATTCATGCCGAAACCAACATTCCCTTAGTTTTACATGGCGCCTCTGGTGTAAGCGACAACGATATAAACCAAGCAATAGCCAATGGTATTTGTAAAATTAATATTGATACTGATATTCGTCATACATTTTCTAAATCTATCCGCCAAATATTAGCCAAGTATCCCCAGGAAGAAGATTTTCGGAATATACTTTCACAAGTAATGGCTGACATTCAAAAATTAGTAGAAGAAAAAATTAAATTATTCGGCTCAACCGGCAAAGGTTAAATAACTAATAAGTCAAAAGGAAAAAGTAATAAGTTCAAGTAAAAAGTTATAACTTTTTAAATAAAGTTTTTACTTTTAAGCTTTTACTTTTAAATTAATATGTACGATGTTATTACAATCGGCGATGCCATGAGAGATATTTTTATATTTCCCTCTCTTGAGGAGATGGAAAAGCCAGTTGAGGGAGAAGAAATTTCTTCCCGTAATTCCTTCGATAAATATTTAGTTTTTGGTTTAGGCGATAAAATTTCTATTTCCGAGGTTGAATTTTCTATTGGCGGTACAGCCGCTAATGTCGCCGCGGGTTTGGCAAAAATCGGTCTTAAAACAGCGATCATCTCTGCTTTAGGAGACGACAATGCTGGCCAAGAAGTACAAAGTAAATTAAAAAATCAAAAAGTCGACACTAGTTATCTCAAAGTTTATAAAAGCCGCAAAACAAGTTTTTCGGTGATTGTTTCCTATAAGGGTGAGCGGACTATTTTTGTCTACCATGCTTATTCACCCGTCGATTTTCCTTTACCGGCGGACTTATCAACTAAATGGTTCTATTTAGGTCCTATGGGAAAAGATTTCGAAAGACTCTATAACCAAATAGTCAGCTGGGTAGTTCAAAAGAAGATTCAAATTGCACTCAACCCCGGTTCTGTTCAAATTACTAAGGGTCTGTCTTCCTTTGGCGGACTTTTACAATTAGTCAACATCATTTTTCTAAACCGTGAAGAAGCCCAAAAATTAAGCGGTCTTACAGGAGTAAAGACCGTCAAGGAAATTGCCAGAGTCATTCATCTTCAAGGACCAAAAATTGTCGTTATCACCGGCGGCAAAGAAGGCGCTTGGGTCTATAGCGATGAGGAATTCTTCAAAGTAGGCATTTATCCTGGTCACCGATTAGATGCCACCGGCGCAGGAGATTCCTTTGCCGCTGGGTTTTTAGGTGGTATGATAAATGGAGAAAACCTACAGACTTGTCTTAAATGGGGAGTAATCAATAGCGCTTCAGTGATTGAAAAAATCGGCGCTCAAGAAGGACTGCTAAAAAAAACAACTATTAAGAGGAGGGCAAAGGAGTATCGATGGCCCGCCGACACCTTGCGATTTTCCTAAAAGGTGTCGCCGATAAGATTATCTCCGGTGAAAAAGAGGTAGAAATTCGGCTTTCCCAAAAAAGAATTTCGCCATACGGGCAAGTTGCTAAAGATGATGAAATTCTTTTAAAAAACGCCGGTGGGAAGATTATCGGCAAAGTCAAAGTTGACAATTGTCTTTATTATGAAAAATTAACTCCCGAATCAGTGGAAGAAATTAAGCAAAAATATCATTCAGCGGGGATGGAGGAAAGCTTTTGGCAAAATAAAAACCAAGCCCATTTTGCGACGATTATTTTTTTAAAAAATCCCCAAAAGTTTCTATCCCCAATAAATTATAAAAAAACTGATCGGCGGCCATGGTTGGTAATTGATGAGCATTTGTAGTAAAATTTAATTACTAACTATTTTTTGGAGGTCAAAAAATGAAAATTGCCATAAATGGTTTTGGAAGAATCGGGAGAACGTTTCTTCGGGCGGGTTTAGAGTCTGATCTTGAGATTGTTGCCATCAATGATTTAGCCGAGCTAAAGACCCTTACCCATCTATTAAAATACGATTCCAATTATGGCCGGTTGAATGCCGAGGTGGAGTTAAGAGGCAATGAGCTGGTAGTAAATAGCCGAAAGATCAAGATTTTTTCCCAAAAAGATCCAAGCCGACTTCCTTGGAAGGATTTAGGGGTTGATTTAGTCATCGAATCAACCGGGGTTTTTACCGATTATGATGGCGCTTCTGGTCATCTTAAAGCCGGGGCAGGTTTAGTAGTTATTACCGCTCCCGCTAAAGGAGATAAACCAATCAAAACTTTTGTTTTCGGCATCAATGAGAAGGATTTAAAAGTAGAAGATAAAATTATATCGATGGCTTCCTGCACCACTAATTGTTTAGTTCCAATTGCTGAAGTCGTAGAAAAAAATTTTGGGATTGAAAAGTCAACCATGACAACTATCCATGCTTATACCATGGATCAGCGTCTTCAAGATGATAGCCATAAGGATTTACGGCGCTCAAGAGCCGCTGCCATTTCAATTATTCCCACCACCACCGGCGCGACAAAAGCCGCCGCCAAAGTCCTGCCGACCTTGGACGGCAAAATGGATGGGATTTCTTATCGAGTGCCGACATCAACGGTTTCTTTACTGGAGTTTATCGTTCTACTTAAGAAAAATACTGATGTCCAAGAAATTAATCAAGCCTTTAAAAAAGCGGCCCAAGATCCTGATTATCAGGGAGCTTTGTCAGTTTCTCAAGAACCTTTAGTCTCGGTTGATTTTAAAGGCAACCCAGCTGCTGCCATTGTTGACCTTTTGTCCACCCAAGTTGTCGGCGGCAATCTTGCCAGAGTAGTAGCGTGGTATGATAATGAATTAGGATATTCTTATCGTTTAGCACAATTTTGTAAATATATTGAAGAAAAGATAAATTAACGACTACGAAATACCCGTCTCGTCTCGGCTCGCCGAGGCGGACAAAATGATACAAAAATACAAAAAATAATTTCGTATTTTCGTAAGCTTTTGTATTTTGTAGTAGCTATTGCGACTGAAAGGAGCAACTTTGCGTAAAGACTGGTCATTAATTATCATCATTAGTCTAATTGTGGTGGTTGGTTTGGGTCTGTTCGGTTATTTTCGGCTAAGTAAAAAACAAGTTGCCTTAAGCCCCGAGCCCTCATCGGAAGTGGCCGGAGTCCAAGAAGAAAATACAAAGACTAATTCATATTTTGCCGAAGATGCCAAAGTGATGTATTTTTATTCTGATTCTTGTCATTGGTGCGTGGAAGAAAAGAAAGTTCTTGAAGAATTAGGCAAACAAGGATATAGTGTAAAACCGATGAATGTCGGCGAAAATACTGATTTATGGAAGCAGTATAATGTTTCCGGTACGCCAACTTTTATTGGAGCAAACGGCGAACGATTAGTTGGTTACCAAACAAAAGAGACTTTAAAAAAATGGCTTGACGA
>JBBUEO010000011.1:0-9081 GCA_038056915.1 Patescibacteria group bacterium | reverse complement strand
GATGAAAAAAAGTCAAAAAATTACGGTTGGCATCGTAATTTTAGGCATTGGGGTTTTGCTTTTAGGCATTGACCGGATTTTTGTCGCCGCTGATAATGCCAGCTATGATCAATCTATGACCTATGTTACCGTGGCAGCCCTAGTCTTTTTTTTGGTCGGGGCAATCTGGTTTTTCTGGAATGCTTTAAATTAGATTTTGAGAAAAGTAGAAAGAATTCCCAATGTGTCTGGCTAAACCAGTTCAAATTAAAAAACTTCTCTCCAAGTCAAAATGTCAGCTTGAAGATAAGCGAATGATTAATACTTCTTTAGTTTCCGAGACTCTTCAAACAGGCGATTGGCTACTTTGTCATGCCGATTTGGCGATAAATAAAATTGATCAAAGCGAGGCAAAGGAGATTTTAGCCTTAAATCGGGCGTGTCTTCACGGGAGGTAAAAATTAATCTAAAAAAGGGAATATTTTTTTCTTTCGCCACCGCTCTTATTTCGGGAGTTGCGATTTTTCTTAATGCTGCTTATGTGAGTAAAATTATTAAAGACATCTTCCTTCTAACTTCTGTTCGAAACATTATCGTGGCAATTTTTTTGTCAGCCTTAGTTTTGGGGATATCTAAATGGGTGAGTTTAAAAAAATTGACTTTAAAGCAATGGGGTTTACTATTTGTAATTGGTCTAATCGGCGGCAGCATCCCATTTCTTTTATTCTTTAAGGGATTATCAATTTCTTCTTCAGCCGCTTTAAACGGCGCTTTTATTCATAAAACTTTGTTTTTATGGGTGGCAGTGTTAGCGATAATATTCCTTAAAGAAAGATTAAGTTTTTGGCAAATTGGGGCATTAGGGGTGTTATTAGCCGGAATCTATCTTGCCGGTGGCCCCAAAAATTGGGTCATCGGCCAGGGTGAAAAGTTAGTTTTTTTAGCCGTTTTCTTCTGGGCAATTGAGTTTATTATCGCCAAAGCGGCCTTAAAAAAATTACCATCAATGATTGTCGCTTGGGGGAGAATGTTTTTCGGTTCTTTAATTTTAGTCGGATTTTTGGCATACACTCATCGTTGGAGCAATATCCAACATCTCAATCTTGTCCAGTGGTGGTGGTTAATCGGTACCGGGATTCTGCTATTTGGCTATGTGACAACTTGGTATACAGGACTTAAACACGCGCCGGCATCGGTGGTAACATCAATTTTGACTTTAGGGTTTCCTGTTACCGTAATATTAAACTCAATTTTTGTCACTCATAGACTTGATTACAAGCAATTAATTGGTGTAATTTTAATCTGTCTGGCAGTCTTCGTGTTTAGTAAAATCCGTTTGCCAAGAAAAGATTTGAAGTTACAATATGTCCGAGTCTAATAAATTGATCAAAGTCCCCGGAACTATTTTATGGGCGCGATATTCTTTCTCGTCCAACCGTCTTAAATATTGCGGTCCGGATGCCAATTTAGATTTATTTGAACGCACCGCCAGCAAAGTTAACGATAAAAAATTACGAGAAATTCTTTGCGAGTTTGAGGCCGCTTTTCCTTATATTCAATTTATTGCCAGCGAAAATAGAATTAAAGATCCGTTTGATTGGCGAGTTGTTGAAGCCTTTTGGCTGGGGAATGAACTTTTAAATAATATTAGTATAAATAAATTCTATAAGCATTTGAAAGACCGTTTCAGTAAAAGGGCAAAACCGCTAGTTTTTGATTTATTCGCTGGCAAAATCTCCGCTGGGTCTAAACCCTATCATGCTTTTCATGTTTTTGAAATTTATCAAAGATTCGGCAGCTGGCGGGGAATTGATTTGGGTCCAGTTATCGAAACAATCAACAATTGTAAAATTAGTTGGGGGAGAATTATCAAGATCGAAAAAGAAACTTTGGATATCGAATACCAGCCATTAATTCTTTCAAAAAAATTATCTTTTGGAACATCAGAGATTAAAAAAATCGATTATAAGTTCCGTGATAAGAGCTTTTTAGAAAATCCGAAAGTCGGCGATTGGGTTTCTTTCCATTGGAACTGGGCCTGCGATATTCTGTCGAAGCGACAATTAAAAAATCTCCGAAAATGGACTCTCTGGCATTTAAAATTGGCAAATTTAACCTCTTAAACCTCACTTCGGAAGTGAGGTTTAAGAGGTTGGGATGGCTATAACTATTTCAATCCATTATCAGATTTTTTATTTTAGCGAGCTCTTGTTGGTAGGATATTTGATCATTTACAAACTTTTGATATAATTTTGGCCTAATGTTCATCAAATCACTGAATTGGCAGATAAACAAATTTCTACCCTTTTGTTCGAGATATTCTTTATATGATGAGTATAACCAATACTCTGGTTTGTGAACAAGTTTGGTAGTCGATGGATTTAGGTGAATATATCTTACCAGGTGATTAAGTTGTTCGTCATTTTCAACTAAAACACTTTTAAATTTACCTTCCCATAAAGGACCTTTTCTTTTGTGCGAGAGATTAAAATAACGAGTATAACTATCTAAGATTTTTCTCATATAGTTTGAAATACCATTTTTCGATAATTGCTTAATGACTAGATGAATATGTGTAGGCATTAAACAGTAAGCGACGATCTGGACAATTCTTTCTTTATTTTTTGAAATAATTTCGAAAAAATTATTGAACCCTTCTTTTTGGACACCTTGCAACTCAATAAAATCTGAGAATCTTATAGGGCTTACTATTTGATAATATCGCATCAATTCTATCATTCTCATAAATTCGACATCATTATTAAATATTCTAAAATCAGAAATACTCCTGTTAAAAATGTGGTAAATCTCATTTGTCGCTAAAGGTATTTTTCTTATCATAATAATAGTATAACATCTTTGAACCTTTATCCCTCACTTCGGAAGTGAGGGATAAAGGTTAGATTGGTATATTGGGAATTCGGATATTAATTTAAAGTGTGGATTATTACCTGTGGATAAGTCGGGCCCAATGGGGGTTGACAAGGGCTTGAAATTCAGAGAGAGAGTTAAATGAGGGTAGGATGGCAAAAGCTATCTTAACAATTAAAAATCAAAGGAGGCAATTATGCCAGAGCAAAATGAAGGGGGGTATCAACCTAGCGAACAGGAAGTAAGAGAAGCTGAAACTAAGATGAATCCCGAGCAAAATTTTCTATCAAATGAAAAAAGTATTCATTTCGAAAATAAACTTAGGTTTATTGGTCCTGCTGAAAAATTCGAGGCAATTATGAGCCTTCCCAAACCAGAAAGAAGCAGCAAAATTTTAGAAACAATGAATGATCAAGAACTATGTGAATTATTCGGCGAGGGTTATCCCCCAGACTTAACTTACCATGGATGGGACGCCCTTACTGACCTTGCTGTCGCTTTCGGCGGGTTGTCTGGCAGGCCTCCAAAGACATATCAAGGTATCTCTTTCCGTGAGGTAGCCCCACACAGTTTTAACACGACCATAGGTACCACATTGCCCGATAGAATGAAAGATTGGACTAAAGAAGGTAAATTAGCATATGTAAAACCATACTCGGAAGAACACATTGTTGCCGCTCAAAATTTAGTCGACATTTATTTAAAATTTACTTCCGGCATTATTGAAAAATCTCCGAAACTTCAACGACTTTTAGAACCTTTACTACCATTGGCTGAAGAAATCGCGAGACAAAAGCAATCTGGAGAATTTTCATCAATTCGAGGTGAGGTAGAGAGTAACCCAGAAAATCCAATTAATAAAATTGGAGAAACATCTGTTTCTCAAGAAGCGCTTCAATTATTGAGAGATGAATTATTTGTTGCTTTTTATAAACGGGATGGTACAGAATCTGATAAGGTGAATTTATTTTCTTACAGCGACGGGCTTGAAGCAAGATTTGGCAGGATATTTAGGGCAGCATGTGTAGAAATGACAGATCCCGATGAGTTCGCTGAGTTTAAAAGAGGAATAATTGAAGCTTATGACAGGTTGATTAGTGCGAAATAATTGGATAGTGTTCTTGATCACAGAAATTTTTTTAACATCCAGTAAATAGCTAATTTTATTTAATGCACCGAACACGTAATACACGGGTCGTAAGCCCGGATGAGTTTTTCGAGCTCTTGAACGCAAATATTTTGAGTTTTTTGATCTAATTTTAAAATCTGAAGTAACGCTTCAGCGTCGGCTTCGATTGAAGTGAGATTTTGGACGGTCGGCGTGACAATATCGGCATTAACGATTTTACCATCAGGCCCTATCTCATAGGCATGATATAAAGTTCCGCGAGGAGCTTCGATAGCGCCGATGCCCCAAGTATTTTGTGAAAGTTTCGGTAAGGAAACTGGGGTCGGTTTTTCCGGGATTTCCATATTCAAAAGCTGATCAATAATAATGGATGCTTCTTCCAAGAAATGCATCAGCTCAATCGCTTGGGCCCGAATATTTTCGAAGGCATTATGATTTTTGGAATCCGGGTGAAACTCACTGGCCATTTTTTTAGCTTTAGGATTAAGTTTATCGTGGAACATCGAGATTCGAGCAATTGCGCCGACATTAAACGGCTTTTCTCGATGTGTACCGAACTTAGCGGTAGAATAATCTTTAACTGTTTCTTTAATTTCATCACGATAGTTTTTCGGTTCAAATTGGGCACCAGACGATGAAATAACCGTATTTCCCAAAAGATCATAATTATCATTCGTCAAAGATAAATATTCTGATTCTCGTCGATATTCCGGACACTCTATAGACATAAAAATTTTCACAAAATCTTCCGCTTCATCTAAAACATCGGCAATTTCATTTTGCAAAGTAACGAGATTACCCTTAGCCGGATATTTGATAAAACCGCCGACTATCGTTGTAGTTGGGTGAATCGGCCGACCGCCAACAACGGTCAGTAAATGATCGGACAGACGTTTAAGATTTAAAGCCAAATGATATTCGGCCGGGAATTTATCGGCTAAAGCTAAAGCGGAGGGCACATTATAATAGTCTGGCAGGACCAAAAAAAAGAGATGCAGAAGATGAGAAAAAATCACTTGGCCAGAGAGCATTAATTTTCTAAGCTCGAAAGTAATTTCATCGGGCTTAATCTTTAGAGCATCCTCAACCGCTAAAATTGAGGTTAAATTATGGGCTGTTGGGCAAACACCACAGATACGCGAAGTAATAAAAGGCGCCCGAGAGGCATTTTGACCAAGCAAAACGGCTTCAAAAAGCCGCTCGCCTTCGGTGATTTCAAGGCGTGCTTTGCATTCCTTAAAGTGAATGTTTAAAACTCCATGACCTTCAATTTTGGTGACATAATCTGGTAAATTCATTGATTGATTAAATTGGGAATATTATTCAAAAAATTTTCTAAAACAGTTAATTCGGGCGGACAACCTGGAAGTTCCAAATCAACTTTGACAATACTTTTAACCGGCAAGGCAGCTGTCCGGTGCGGCTTATATTGGTCACCATAAACATAAGCGACTGCCCTCGGTTGGTTTTCTTTTTCAATCCAAGCTGGAATCCAGCCAGTCCGGGCGCATTCACCGATAGCCACGACAGCTTTTGCTTTCTCTCGGACCTTTCTCACCAATTCGGCATCAGCGTCGGTGATCACCGTCCCCTGAATTATAGCGACATCAATTTCTGGCAAATCACCTTTATGCGGCTGGACTAACCGCCAGCTGGCAATTTCGTAATCTTGGGCGAAATCAAGCAGTTTCTCTTTTAGACCCAAAAATTGAAGTTCGCAGCCTTCGCAATCAGTCAAATCAAAAATGGCAATTCTTGGTTTATTATCCAATGTAAATTTCTCCACTAATTTTACTATCCACGAATTGACACTAATAAACCCATGATAAAATTATCTACTTTTATTTTAAGCTAAAAGTGTTTAAAATGGAAATATGAGGAAAATACAAGAAGCTGAAATTGAAAATAAAAATGTTTTGGTCCGGCTTGATCTTGATGTTACTTTTCAATCTCAATGGTCTAACGGAAATAAACCCAAGATTGTTGATGACCAACGTTTAAAAACAAGTATTCAAACGATTAATTATTTGCTTGAAAACAATGCCTCAAAAATAACTATTATTGGTCATCTCGATCGGCCTAAGGGGATTGATTTTCAAAAAAGTCTTTGGCCAGTTGCCAATAGAATTGCTGAATTTTTAGGATGTAAGTCTTGTTTCACTAAGCCAGAACAAGACTATGTACTTAATGAAAAAATAATTATTTTTGATAACCTGCGTTTCAATCCCGGGGAAGAGGGAAATAGAAGAGAATTTGCTCAAGAGTTAGTCCAAGGTCAAGATATCTTCGTCCAAGATGCCTTTGCCTCCTGCCACCGAAGCCATGCTTCAACGGTGGGAATAGCCAAACTTTTACCATCATACGCTGGGTTTTCTGTCCAAAAAGAAGTCCAAAATTTATCAAAAATTCTTCAGGCTCCCAAAGAGGGTTTTACGATTATTATCGGCGGGAAAAAAGCTATTGATAAATTGCCAGTCATTGAAAATTTGCTCGATAAAGCCGAGCATTTTTTAATTGGCGGAGTAGTTGCCAACACTTTTTTAGCCTCCCATGGTTATAATTTGGGCAAAACGCTCATTGAAAATGAGATATTTCCAAAAGCCCGGGAAATTCTACAAAGCGGCAAACTGATCCTACCCAAAGATTTGTTATTTTCTAAGTCGCCTAAAAATTCTATTAAGCCCAAGATTTTTTCTCTTAATCAATTGGGTAAAACCGATAATTTATTAGCGGTTGATATTGGTCCGGAAACTATCGCAAGTTTTCAGGCAATTATTAAAAAATCCAAAACTATATTTTGGAATGGCAATATGGGAATATCAGAAATTGATAAATTCGCTAACGGCACCAAAGAAATTGCCAAAGCGATTGTTTTAACACCTGCTAAAAAATATGCCGGCGGTGGCGATACCAGTACATTTATCCATCAGCAAAAACTTGAAAGCAATTTTGATTTTATTTCTTTAGCCGGCGGAGCTGCTTTAAATTTTTTAGCCGGCAAAATTTTACCGGGACTGGAAGTGTTAGAATAATCTTAAACTAAGTTTGGCGGTAAATTTTATCCTCCTTGTTAAAATTTATGAAATTTGATTCTCATATAGACATTTAAAAAATATTTTGATATAATATTTACTATGGAAATTAAAAAAGAAATTTTACCCGCCTCAAAGGTTAAATTAAATATTAAAATATCATCACCGGAAATGCGGTCTTTTTCTGCACGTATCTACAACAAGCTTGCTTCTCAAGTAGAAGTCAAGGGTTTTCGCACAGGGACTGCTCCAAAGTCAATGACAATTGCCGCTATTGGCGAGAATCGTCTAAATTCAGAAATTATTGACCTTGCTTTACGTGAAACCTACCTTGAAGCTCTAAAAAAAGAAAAACTCCTGCCAATCTCTCACCCGCGAATCAATATCAAAATGTTGAAAGATCTAACCGCAGATACCGCTGAACTTGAGTATAGCGCGGAAATTGATTTGATGCCCAAATTAGAAATTGGCAATTATAAAAAAATTAAAATTAAAAAGCAAGATAGAGCGCCGATTAAAGTAGCACAAGACGAAATTGATCAAGTAATTTCCCATTTAGCCCGTTCAAAAGCCCAATTTAAAGATATCACTCGGCCGGTCAAAGAAGGGGATCGAGTAGAAATAAATTTTGATGGCTTTGATAAACATGTTAAGCTGGAGAATCTTTCCAGCAAAAATTATCCGGTTATATTAGGCAGTAAGGTGCTAATCGGAGATTTTGAAAAACATCTAATCGGCTTGAGAAAGCAAGATAAAAAAGAATTTACGATTGATATTCCCGAACCAGGATCAAAAGCCGCTAAAAAAAGAGTTGACTTTAAGATCGAGGTTTTGCAGACTCAAGAAGTAATCTTACCTAAAATTGATGATAATTTTGCTCAAAAATTTAAGCTAAAAAATCTTGCGGAGCTTAAAAAATCCATCCAAGAAGATATTCTCAAACAAAAAAAATTACAAATTCAAAAAAATATCGAAAATCAAATTTTGGAAGAACTTTTAAAAATTACCAAAATTGAAATTCCCGAAAGCTTAATCGAGCAGGAAATTGAAAGACAAATAGCTGAAATTAAACAAAGGGCTGAAAGTATGAATTTGAGCTTTGAAAAATATTTAGCCAATATTAAAAAAACCCTTGAGGAATTTAAGGCAAGTCTAAGGCCCCAAGCTCAAAAAACTATTAAAATTGGTCTCGCCTTAGGCGAGATTGTCAAAAGAGAAGAGATAAATCCTAAAGATAAAGAGGCGGCAAAAGCCGCTTTAGAAAAACTTATCGAGTATGCTACGAGGAAGGTGTAAAATGTCTAAAAGAAAAACTGCTCTGATTACCGGCATTACCGGTCAAGACGGCTCATATTTAGCGGAATTTTTACTTTCTAAAGGTTACCGTGTTTTTGGGATGGCAAGACGCTTAAGCACCCCCAATTTTGAAAGAATAAATCATCTCTTGGGAAAAATTGAAATTGTTGACGGAGACCTGCTCGATCTGGCATCAATTATGTCAATTATGCAAAAGGCAAAACCGGACGAGATCTATAATTTAGCTTCTCAATCCTTTGTTCAAAGTTCATGGTTTGAGCCAATTGCCACTGGCGAATATACGGGCTTAGGAGTTTTACGAATGTTAGAAGGGATGCGTTTGGTTGTTCCTAAAGCTAAATTTTATCAGGCCTCGTCCTCGGAAATGTTTGGTAAAGCCCCGGCCCCCCAAAGTGAACAAACTCCATTTAGACCGCGTTCGCCTTATGCGGTGGCAAAAGTCTATGGTCATTATATTACTATTAATTATCGCGAAAGCTACAAGCTTTTTGCCTCAAGCGGAATTTTATTTAATCATGAATCACCACGAAGGGGCTTGGAATTTGTCACTCGTAAGATTTCCGACGCGGTAGCCCGGATTAAACTTGGGAAGCTTAATGAATTAAGATTGGGAAATCTCGACGCCAAGCGCGATTGGGGATATGCCGGCGACTATGTCAAAGCCATGTGGCTGATCTTGCAACAAGATGAGCCAGATGATTATGTTATTGGCACTGGCGTTAATCATTCGGTCCGCGATTTTGTTGGGGCCGC
>JBBUEO010000010.1:0-9812 GCA_038056915.1 Patescibacteria group bacterium | reverse complement strand
AGGCAAAACCCCGCCTATGGGCGGGGTTGATGGCTGTTCAGTCGGTTGTCCTTGTCTTTATGCAACCAATAATATATCACTTCGGAGGTGATGTTAAATTGGTTAAGGATAGTTATCTTGTAGTCTGCTTTGAACATACAGTGGCGGCGAAGAAATTTTACCAACCCTTGACTAATTATTTAAGATATGTTATATTATAAATAGAATCAATACTCTTAATATAGATAGTTTTGAGTGAGTTAAACGAGATTTGAAAAAAGAAAAAATACTATTTGAAGGAATTGTCACCGAGGCATTGCCTAATGCTTTATTTCGGGTTGAATTAGAAAATGGTCAAATAATTTTAGCCCACATATCCGGCAGAATTAGATTAAACTATATAAAAATTTTATCGGGCGATAAGGTGCAAGTCGAATTATCGCCTTATGATTTAACCAAAGGAAGGATTACGCGGCGACTATGAAAGTCAGACCATCAGTTAAAAAAATTTGCCAGAAATGTAAAATCGTCCGACGCAAAGGAGTTTTGCGGGTGGTTTGCAGTAATCCCAAACATAAACAAAGACAAGGCTGATACTGAAAAATCCTAAATTCTAAATCCTAAATCCCAAACAAATTAATAAAATAATTCAATTAAAAATCAAATATTAATTTAATCAATGTTACGAGGTTAAATGCCCCGAATTGCCGGGATCAATATCCCCGAAAACAAACAAATTCAATATTCTTTACCCTATGTTAACGGAATAGGTTTGTCATTGGCAAAAAAAATTGTCAAACAGGCCAATGTAAATCCTTCAACTAAAGTAGCCGATCTGAAAGATGAGGAGATTGAAAGAATAAGGGAAATTGTTGATAAAAATTATCGGGTTGAAGGATCATTAAAAATGGAGATTTCCCAAAATATTAAAAGACTTAAAGAAATCGGCACATATCGGGGTTTAAGACATCTTAAGAATTTACCGGTAAGAGGTCAGCGCACCCGTACTAACGCTCGAACTAAACGCGGCAAAAAAATCACTGTCGGCTCGGGTCGCAAAAAAGCTGCCGAAAAGACATAAAAATAGATAGTCAGAGAATCAGATAATCGGAGAATCAAAGAATTAGGGGGGGGAAATAACCAATAACCAAATATCAACAGAGTAATTTATGGCTAAACAAATTAAAAAAAAGAAAAAAAATCGCGGCGAAGTAAATCAAGCGATATTTTATATTCAATCATCTTTTAATAATTGTATTGTTACCGTTACAGATAAAGACGGTAATGCTTTGGCTTGGACCTCGGCAGGCTCAACCGGTTTTTCTGGCACCAAAAAATCCACTCCCTTTGCTGCGCAGCAAGCGGTCAGAAAAGTTTTAGAAAAGGTAAAACCGCTGGGAATTAAGGAGGCATCGGTGAAAATTTCCGGAGTTGGTTCGGGTAGAGAATCAGCCGTGAGAGCATTAGCTGGTCAAGGGATTATTATAACTGGGATTAAGGATATTACCCCTCTGCCCCATAATGGGCCAAGACCCAAAAAAATAAGGAGAGTCTGATGGACAAATGCCGCGAATGTCGAAAATATCAAACTAAATTATTCCTAAAGGGTCAGCGTTGTACTACCCCCAAATGTTCAGTTACCCGGCGTAATTATAAGCCCGGTATTTTTGGCCCCAAAAAAACTTCCTCTCGAAAGTCAGAATATGGTTTGCAGCTTTTAGAAAAGCAAAAAGCCAAAACAGAATATGGACTTCGAGAGCGGCAATTTGCAAATTTATTTAATAAAGCTGCCTCATCTCGTTTTTCCACCCAAGAAGAACTTCTCTCCTTATTAGAATCAAGGTTAGATAATGTTGTTTATCGTTTGGGTTGGGCTTTATCTCGACGTCAAGCCAGACAAATTGTCTCTCATCGAAAAATTAAAATTAACAATTCAGTAGTCAATATTCCCTCGCGGATTTTAAAAGCAAATGATATTATTTCTACGGTTGAAAAAGAAATTAAGCCAGTTACAGATATTAAACTGCCTAAATGGCTGAAGCTTGATCTTAAAAATAATCAAGCTCAATTTTTAGGAAAACCCAATCGTGGGGATATTGAGTCCGACCTTGACGAACAATTAATCGTTGAATTTTATAGCCGTTAAAATTAAACCCCGCCATGGCGGGGTCGAAGGAGAACAATGGATTATATCTTACCAGAAACAAGTTTAATTCAAATTAAAACTTTAGAAAAATTAGGTAATCACGGAACTTTTGAGATTGAGCCTCTATCGCCGGGTTTTGGAGTGACATTAGGAAATTCTTTACGAAGGATTTTATTATCATCTTTGGAAGGAGCGGCAATTTCGGCGATCAAAATTGACGGTGTCTCGCATCAATTTTCCACCATTCCCGCCTGCCAAGAAGATGTGGTGGAAATAATTTTGAATCTTAAAAATCTTCGATTTAATTTGAGCGCCGATGATCCGGTAACATTAAAATTAGATGTCAAAGGTCCCAAAGCAATTTATGGTAAAGATTTTACTGTTAATCCTAATTGTCAGGTTACTAATCCAGATTGCTATTTGGCAACCCTGGCTAAATCGGGCAAATTAAAAATGGATGTTATTGTTAAAAATGGTCGGGGGTATGTCCCGGTGGAAAAAAGAAAAGAAGAAAAATTGCCCCTAGGGACGATTGCTATTGATTCAATTTTTACTCCGGTTAAAAAAATACATTTTGATGTAGAAAACACCCGCGTTGGCGGGATGACCAATTTTGACAAATTGAATATTGAAATAACCACTGACGGTTCAATTGACCCTGAAGAAGCCCTGGGAAAAGCCGCTAAAATATTAGTGGAACATTTTGGATTAATCCATCAAGCTTGTGCGGTTATTCCCCCAAAAACTAAAGAAAAGAAAACTAAAGATAAAATTACTAAGATTTCTGCAAAGAAAACTAAAACCAAGACCGCAAAAAAACCTAAAAAAGCTTAATGAAAACTTCACTTTCCAGAAAAGACAATCATCGTAAATCCCTAATTAGAAATTTAGCCACTTCGCTAATTTTATATGAGGAAATAAGGACAACTCTGCCGAAGGCAAAAGAAGTTAAATCCCAAGTCGAACATTTATTAGCTGATGCTCAAAAAAATAATTTAGCAAGTTACCGGAAATTATTAAGTTTTTTATATGATTCAAAGGCGGTTCTAAAGATTTCTGAAGTACTTATCCCGCGATATAAAGATCAAAAAACAGGCTATATTCAGATTTTTCGAATAAAACCCAGACTCGGCGACAGCGCACCAATGGCAATTTTAAAATTAATTTCAGATAAAGAAAAAATCTTAGATGAAAATTTAATCAAGGATAAAAATGCTGCCAAATATGAAAAAAATACCGATAAGCCAAAAGCCAAATAATTTGTCTTATAAAGTCAACGTTATGACCATTAATGCTGACGGCGAAATCCTGGGGAGATTGGCAACAAAAATCGCGATAATTTTGAGAGGAAAAGATAAACCCACTTTTCGCCCAAATCTTTTATGTGGCGATAAAGTAATAGTCCACAATATTCAAAAACTCAAAGTCACCGGTAAAAAAACTAAGATTTATTACCGTCATAGTGGTGTTTTGGGCAATTTGAAAAGTCAAACTTTAAAAGATTTATTAAAAAAGGATCCCGGAGAGGTTTTAAGAAAAGCAGTTTATGGAATGCTGCCGAAAAATAAATTGAGAAAAGATTGGATGAAGAATTTAACAATTGAAAAAGAGAAAAATAATGAAAAAATCGCCTAATAAAATATCCGTCACCGCCCGAGGGAGAAGAAAAACCGCTGTAGCTTTAGTTAAATTTATCGACGGCTCGGGAAAAATATCAATTAATAATAAAGAAATTGCTAATCCGTCCCGAATTTATACCGAACCTTTAAAGATCGTTGGCTACGATCAAAAAGTTGATATTTCAGTCAAAGTTTTAGGCGGTGGAATTATCGCTCAAGCTGGAGCCATTCGATTGGCAATAGCCCGAGCTTTGGATAAAATTAATCCGGATTTTCGAAAGACTTTAAAAATTGAAGGGATGTTAACTCGGGATCCGCGGATGACAGAGAGAAAAAAACCGGGACTGAAAAAAGCCCGCCGAGCTCCTCAATGGCAAAAACGATAAGATTTTTTTGCCAATCTTTGTTATGATGAAAATATGAGTCAGCGTCCTTCTCAAGTAGCCGAATTAGTAAAACGGCAACTTTCTAAGCTATTTTTAAAATCCCTTCCAGAAGAGATGGGATTAATTACGATCACTAATGTGGTAATTTCCTCAGATTGTCGGAAGGCTTTAGTATATATTTCGTGTTTTAATTGTGAAAGCGAGAAGGAAGTCTTGAAGGTAATCGAAGAAAACCGACAAGAATTTCAAGCAATTTTAGGGAAAAAGCTAAGAATGAAATTTCCCCCAAAACTCGAATTCAAAATTGATAAAAGTCTTAAGGATCTTGCTCGATTAGAAAATATATTTCAAAAAATTAACCATAATGATTCTTAGAATTTATCTTTTTAGCATATATTTAATTATGATTTTATCCGGGGGTTTAATTCTTTTCATTTTTTTTAATGTTAACCCCTTCCTTGCCCCTTTTTGGCTAATGACAATTTTTTATCTCGGGGTTTTTCTTTTTTGGAGCAGCCTTTTTAGCTTAATTGGTTTTTATCTAAAAATTTGGGCGACAAACAGGGAAATAATTTTTGCCCATATCCTGCCGACTTTGAGACAATCAATTTTTGTCTCTTTGGGGATTACCAGTTTATTATTTTTACTCCAGATGAGAGTTTTAAACTGGTGGGTAGCAACCCTTTTAATTATTGCTTTAGGCTTAGTCGAACTGTTTTTTAGATCCCGCAGTCATAATTTAAGAAAGAATTGATGAAAAATAATCTTCACCCCCTTACTCAATTTATGAGAGTAACGCTACAATATTTTTTAGAATATGGCTTCAAAATCGCCGAAGGACCGGAAGTTGAAACCGAATGGTACAATTTTGACGCCTTAAATGTACCGGCTGATCATCCTTCAAGAGATGTTCAGGATACTTTTTGGCTAAAAGACAAAAAGAGAGTGTTGAGAACTCATACAACTGGTACAGATGTACGTGTAATCAGAGAAAATAAATTAAGCCCCCCTCTAAGATTAATAATTCCTGGACGGTGTTTTAGAAATGAGGCGACTGACCAAACTCATGAGCACACTTTTTATCATCTTGATGGAATCGCCATTGATAAAGAACTCAATTTAGGACATTTAATTGGTCTCCTTGATGGTTATATGAAAAAATTATTTAGTCAAAATATTATCACTCGGGTTAGACCGGGGTATTTTCCTTTTGTTGAACCCGGGATGGAAATGGATATCAAAATGCCTTCTGGCAAATGGCAGGAAATGTTAGGCGCTGGCATGGGCCATCCGAAGGTATTGGAAAATATGGGGCTTGATTCTCAAAAATGGCAGGCAATTATGTTTGGTATGGGCATTGACCGCTATATGATGAGATATTTCGGTGTTGACGATATTCGTTTGTCGTATTCGGGGGATTTGCGTTTTTTAAAGCAGTTTTATAACTAAAATGAAATTTTCCCTAAATTGGCTAATGGAATATATCGATATCAATAAATCGCCAGATAAGCTGGCTGATGATTTAAGCTTGTTTGGTCACGCGGTTGAATCAATTGAAAAAGTCGGCGACGATTTTATTTTAGATCTGGAAATTACTCCTAATCGCGGCGACTGCCTATCAATTTTGGGAATCGCCCGCGAATTAGCCGCTTTATATAATTTGAAATTCAAAACAGAAAAATCTTCAACCATTAAGAACATTGAAGAAGCTGCTGATATGGATAAAAAAATTGAGGTAAAAATTGCTGACCCTAAAATTTGCCCGAGGTTTACAGCGAGAATTATTGAGAATATAAAAGTTCAGCCGTCGCCTAAATGGATGCAGGAAAGACTAAAAAGCTATGGTTTTCGACCAATTAACAATATTGTTGATATCACCAACTTTATTATGATCGCCTTTGGTCAGCCTTTGCATGCTTTTGATTGGGATAAAATAATAGATGGACTGATGAATATTCGTCTTTCGCAAAAGGGAGAGACGCTAACAACCCTTGATGGTAAAAGCCGCCTTTTGCCGAAAGATGCAATTATCATTGAAGATAAAGAAAAAATTTACGATTTAGCCGGAATTATGGGCGGACAAAATTCTCAAGTTGACCAAAATACCAGCACAATTATTTTACAAGGGGCAATTTTTAATCCAGCTCTCATTCGACGGGCATCAAAACATTTAAAACTTACAACTGATGCATCTTATCGCTATGAGCGCGGTGTTGATTTTGAGGATACGATAAGAGGAGTTGATGAGGCTACTGGTTTCATTTTAAAATCTTGTTCTCAGGCAAAAATAAGTAAGCTAATTGATATCAAAAAAAATCGGCAAGATATTAAAATACCAATTCAAATTGATAATATTAATCGATTAATTGGAACAGATCTGTCATTTGAAGAGGCCGAGAGTTATTTAAAAAGATTAGAATTTAGGATTGATCAGGGGTCAGTAACGGTTCCATCTTATAGAGAATTTGACATTAAAATTTGGCAAGATTTAGCCGAAGAAATTTCCAGAATCTACGGATATTATAAAATAAAAAAAGTCCCGATTAAAAAAGTCGCTCAAAAGACTGATTCTGATAAAGATTTTCTAAAAAGGCAATATTTAAAAGATTATTTAACTGATTTTGGTTTTATAGAGGTTTATTCATACTCTTTTATTCAAATGGATAAAATACCAATATTAGGCTATAGTTATAAAAATTGTATAGAAATAGCCAATCCTTTATCAAAAGAAACACAATTTTTAAGACCCTCAATATTCCCATCGTTGGTTAATACCATAGCTAAAAACCCTTGGGCGCCAGAAATAAATATTTTTGAAATTGGTAAAGTTTTTAACATTGATAAAGAATCCTGGCAATTGGGAATTGCCACTACCAACAAAGACAAAACTAATCTTAAAATGCGTCTGGATTTTTTAGCTGCAAAGGCTAATATCAGCAAAATAAACCAAAAGATATTAGATTCATACAAAATACGCCGGCCAGTAAATTACCTATTAATAGATTTAGACGATATAAAGGTCACTCCGCGCCAATATCGCTTGAGTATTTCTCAAAATAAATATCGTCCAATTTCTAAATTTGCCCCGACAATAAGGGATTTGGCTTTTGTGGTTGAAAAAGACCTCAAAGCTAATTTAGTTGAGAAATATGTCGAGACCCTTGATGAAAAAATCCTAATTTGTGAAGTTTTTGATGAATTTTTATTTGATAATGGAACTAAAAATTTAGCCCTCCATATTTGGCTGCAAAATTTAAACGGTCCGTTAGCCGACAAAGAGGTAAATGAAATTACCAATAATATTATAAAAAAAGTTGAAGAAAAATTTTCATGCAAATTAAGGAGATAAAATGAAAAGAACTTTATCAAAAGAGGTTGAAAAAAATATCGGAAAAGTTGTCTCTATGTTTGGTTGGGTGGCTAAACGACGGGATCATGGGAAAATAATTTTTATTGATCTCCGCGACCGCTGGGGATTAACCCAGATAGTTTTTGATGAGAAAAGCTTTATCCAATTGGAAAAACTAACTAATGAAGATGTGGCGGAAATTAAAGGGTTAGTCAAAAAACGTCCTGAAAATATGGTTAATCCGAAAATAATTTCTGGTAAAGTTGAAGTTCATGCCCAAGAATTAACTATTATTTCAAAGAGCCAGAATCCTCCATTTGAGATTGATGAAACAGAAAAAATCAATGAAGAATTGAGGATGAAATACCGCTATTTGGACCTTCGATCTGAAAGAATGAAAAATAATATTGTTTTAAGAGGCAGAGTAATTAAATTTATCCGCGATTATTTGGAAAGTAAAGATTTTATTGAAATCGAAACACCCTTATTGACCAAAAGCACTCCCGAAGGTGCCAGAGATTATTTAGTCCCGTCAAGATTACAGCCGGGTAAATTTTACGCTCTTCCTCAATCACCCCAACAATTTAAACAACTATTAATGGTCGCCGGATTTGAGAGATATTTTCAAATTGCCAAATGCCTTCGCGATGAAGACCCAAGAGGGGATCGACAGCCTGAACACACCCAGCTTGATTTGGAAATGAGTTTTGTCTCCCAAGAAGAGGCGATGGCTTTAAATGAGAATTTAGCCATTGACATTATTAACAAATTCCAGTCGAAAAGAAAAATAGCCCAAATCCCCTTTCCAATTTTAAGCTACGATGAGGCGATAAAAAAATATAAGACTGACCGTCCAGACTTAAAGAAAAATAAAGATGAATTGGCTTTTTGTTGGGTAAAAGATTTCCCATTTTTTGAAAAAGATAAAGAGGGCAAATGGACTTTCACCCACAACCCATTCTCTGCTCCTATGCCTGAAGATGAAAATCAATTACTTAATGGAAAAATCGAGGAAGTAAAAACTAGCCAATATGATTTAGTTTTAAATGGTCAGGAAATCGCTGGCGGCAGTATTCGAAGTCATAATCCTAAAATATTGGCTAAAGTCTTTGAGATTTTAGGATATTCTCAAAAAGAGACCCAAGAAAAATTTGGCCATATGCTAACAGCTTTTGAATATGGGGTCCCGCCTCACGGCGGGATTGCTTGGGGACTTGATCGGTTAATTGCAATTTTGGCTAATCAGTTGTCAATTAGAGAAGTCATCGCTTTTCCCAAAACTGGCGATGGCAGAGATTTGATGATGGGTGCGCCGGCTGAAGTTGATTTAAATCAGCTAAAAGAATTAAAAATTAATATAGATAAAACTGCAGAGGGGAATGAAAAATAAACTATTTTGGCTAATAAGCGGGGTTTTAATCCTTGTTTTAATTGGGCAGTTTATTTATATTTTAAAAGATAAAATCACTTTGAGGAAAAAACCTCAAGTTTCTGGAGTGGAAATTTTTCAAGGAGAAAAAATAGCCCTTGTAAGCCCGCCTAAAAAGACATTTGGTACTTTGAGTCCTCAAATAGCCGCTAAATCGGCTATTCTGATTGATAAAGAAAGTTTCTACATTCTTTTTTCTCAAAACGAAAATTTAAAAATACCAATTGCTTCAACTACTAAAATAATGACCGCTTTGGTAGTTTTAGAAGATTACCGTGATAATCTAAACGACGAGGTGACAATTACCTTGTCAATGATTCAGGTTGACGGCTCGGATATTCAACTAAGAGCTGGCGAAAAAATAACTGTTGAAAATCTATTAAAAGGACTGCTAATAATGTCTGGCAATGATACTGCTTATGCTTTGGCTTATCATTTTGGCGGTAAAGATAATTTTGTCACTAAAATGAATCAAAAAGCGCGATATTTGGGTCTTGAAAATACCCAATTTCAAGACCCGGCCGGGCTTGATGAAAATGGCTTCTCCACTGCCAAAGATTTAGCGGTTTTGGGAGCGTATGCAATGAGAAACTTAAAGTTTCGCGAAATAGTCAAAACTTCCCAGACGGAGATTTACTCTACGGATGGCTTAATCTCGCATCCTCTTCAAACATCAAATAGGATGCTTAGACCGGATGAGAATTTATATTACCCTCTCGCTATCGGGATTAAGACTGGTTTTACAAATGAGGCCGGTCATTGTTTAGTTGCCGCCGCCCAAAAAGACAGCCATGAAATTATCTCGGTGATCTTAAATACTTCAGAAAATTCGATTACCGCCTCCGCCGAAGAGAGCAAAAAATTATTAGAATGGGGTTTTAATAATTGGACTTGGTAGTAAGAC
>JBBUEO010000009.1:0-23258 GCA_038056915.1 Patescibacteria group bacterium | reverse complement strand
ATCCCTCAACTCCGGCGCCTTTGATCACCGCCAAGGGTTTCATTTGAGCGACTTTTTTCGCCAGGCCGGCTTTGACTAAAACATCAATCACTTCGGTGATTTTTTTATAGGCCAGAGGGGATTCATCGGCTAAAAGCCGCCAGTCGCGGGCGTTATACAAAATATCACCCATCGATTTTTCAAAATCCTCTTTGGTAATTTGACGAAAGGCTTGCTTACGGGACATTAACCGACCGGAACCGTGATTGATTGAATACCAGCTTTTTTCAGCCTCATCGGTTCCTACCATTACATAAGAAGGTGTTCCCATTGAGCCAGGAACAATCGCCGGATGACCTGTCAAATAATACTTTTCATTAAGCATCGGATGGCCAGCCGGAAAAGCCCGCGTTGCCCCTTTTCGATGGACTAAAATTTTCTCTCCTTTGAATTCTTCAAACTTGGCAATATTGTGAGCGACGTCATAGACTAAAAACATTTCTAGATCATTTTTAGGATTTTTATTGAAAACTTCTTCAAAAGCCTCACGAATATCATGTGTCATCAACTGCCGATTGGCAAAAGCAAAATTAACCGCCGCTGCCATTGCTTGAAAATAATCTTTACCCGCTACTGATTCAATTGGCGCCGCCGCCAACCCGCGCCTGGGGATAAAAATATTTTCCTGTTTTGCCGCATTCATTAAAATCGAAAGATAATCACTACAAATTTGATGACCAAAACCTCTCGAACCAGAATGGACCATTACCGATATATTACCCTTTTTTAATCCAAATTGATTTGCAATTTCTATATCAAAAATTTCTTCTATTTCTTGAATTTCAATAAAATGATTGCCGCCGCCTAATGTAGCCAGTTGAGCCCGACCGCGAGCAATCGCCTGCTTTGAGACTTTGGCCAAATTTGCCCCAGCCATTTGACCTGACTCTTCGATGGATTCGAGATCTTCTTGCCAGCCGAATCCTTCAGCAACCATTTTTTTCGCTCCGCCATTGACAATTTCTTCAAGTGAAAAAGGTAATTCTCCCCGACGGCCTTTTTTACCAATGCCAGTGGGAATTTTTTCTTCAATTTTTATCATCAACTTTCGCAAGGTAGGTTTATCAATCTTTGCTGCTGAAAGATTTGTCCGAATAAGTCTGACCCCGCAATTAATATCATAGCCAACCGCCCCGGCAGAAATAACCCCTTTGCCAATATTAAAAGCCGCCACCCCGCCAATTGGCAGACCATAGCCCTCGTGAATATCCGGCATTCCCACCACCGGCGAAAGTACTCCCGGAAGTTTAGAAGCGTCTATTAATTGTTTAATCGAATCATCTTGTTGGGCTTGCTCTAAGAGTTCTTTTGATAAAAATAAATCAATTTCGGCTTGTCGATTATCACCTCTCGGCAATTGCCATTGGCAATTGCCGATTTGTTGAAAATTATTTATCATTAAGCTTAATTTCCCCGCCTTTATCTAATTCATCATGGGAAATCTCCCCTTCTTTTTCAACGGTTGAAGTCTGTTGTTGTGGGCTTGGCTGATTTTGTTGGTTTTTTTGCTCTTTTTCCATCAAATCTTGATAAGTTGTTGGCGGAGCGGTCTCTGGTTGTTCCTCCTTTATATCTTTATCTTCGGTTTGAGATTCTAAAACTCCCTCTCCTTCGATTATTCCTGGTTCTCTATCTTCTTTAGCCACCAGTTGATCGTGAAGTTCCATAATTTTTGAAGCCACTTTTTGAGGTTGAGGGACTGCTACCAGCAAAAAATTTTGACTTTGTTCGCCGGCGGTTTCGACTAAAACATCGCCAAAGCCGAAAAAAGTCGGCAAAAAACCCTTGATATCAGAAGAGACATCCTGAACTCGAAGAATTGAAAGTTGAGAAATTTTCCGGCCGAAAAATCCTTGCTGGACAATATCAACCACTGAATCTGCATAAATAATATAAACATCATAATAAAAGGAAATCCAGGCGACAAAAGCTACAGTTAAAGCAATCAAATAATAGATGGATAATCCCATAACTAAAAAATTTAGCAGCATACCTTTAAATACTTGCGGCTGGGTGACAAGAGCAATAATCAAAATTATTGCCGGCAAAATCAGCATTGCTGTTGAAAGGAGAAATTGGCCTAAAAAAGATGCCCAATGCCGGCGAATAAATAAAACAATTTTTTCTTCTTCCAAAGAACCCGGAATTGGAAAATTATATTCGGCCATTTTTACTCCACCTAGAATAAATCTGTTAGACTTTTACTCCATTCAAAAGTCATAAAAAATCCTAAACTGACAATAATAATTACAATAATTGCCACACTATAGATCAGAACTGCCAAAGGAATAACATCGCCTTTAATTCTCATCGCCATCACCCGATAAAGCCCATAGACATTAAAAATAATATAGGCAAAAAGAAATAAAAACCAAATAATCAAAAAAATGTACATATTTTTTAAAATCCGAAATTCGAATTTCTAAATTCTAAATAATATCTAAATTTCAAATTTTCAAATTATTTTTAAACTTTGAATTTGTTTAGGATTTAGGATTTCGTGCTTCGAATTTTTTATTTTTTAGTCTATCATATGTCCGTACATTGTCAGCAGTCCCCCGCCGTGATCGATAATTACTAAATTACCATAACCACCGTAATATTGATGTAAAACAATATCACCGGCGGCGGCGGCCCGAATCGGGGCGCCGTAGCCGGAGTTAGCCGCCATATCCAGGCCCGTATGAAAAGAGTACCAAGCTGTCCAGCCGGCGGGCCCAAATTCTTGAGTTATTCGATAATCCGACATTGGCCAAGCTAAAACCCCGCCTAAATAATTGCGGGGATTAACCGGCGTGCCGTTTAAGCGGACCTCAAAATGAAGATGTGGACCGGTGGAAAAACCGGTACTGCCTTCATAACCAATAATATCACCCTGATTAACATAGCCATATGAAACGCGATTGCCCCTTGACAAAGCGGCAATTTGGGCATTTAGTTGATTTAGCGACGCCCGGGCTTCGGCGGCTTTCTGCTCATAGACCTTTTGAGCATCAACCGCAGACTGCATCATTGTCGCTTTGGTGCTTTTTTGACTATCTAAACCCCGTTTTTGGGCTTGCTGTTGGGCTTGTAAATCGGAAAGCTCGGCTTTTTTCTTTTCCAGCTCGTTTCGCTGATTTTCAAGTTCGGCTTTAAGCTGTAAAATGGTATTTATGGTGGTTTCAATTTGAAATTCTAAAGCTTCAATATATTGGGCTTTATCAACAATTTCTGATAAAGAATTGGAACCGATAATAATTTCTGCAGTTGACCGCTCTGGACTTTCATAAATCACCCGCATGGTTTCATGAAGATTATCTTTTTGGACCGCCAGTTCTTGCTCTTTTTGCTCAATTTGGGCTTGGGTTTCGTCAATTTTGTTTTGGGTCAAATCAATATCATTATTGGTGATAGCAATTTGGGCCTCAATTTGGGAAATACTGGCATCCAAAACAGCAATTTCATTTTTAAGATTTTGCGCCTCTTTCATTTTATCATCAGCGGCTTTTTTAGCGGCGTTAAGTTCCTGACTTTTCTTATACTGCTCTTGACGTAAAGTATCTAAATCCGCCGCTTGGGCGAATTGAAAATTAAGACTGGCTAAAATCAGCAAAACAATAATGGTTAGCGCTTTAAAATAAGTTATCTTTATAATTCTCATAGACATTTTGCTTCTTTCGCTTCAAATTTATTATACCATTCTTTTCAGCTTTTTTAGCAATATTTATTAATTGAAACAAAACCGGCCCCGCCGATGAGGCGGGGCCGGACAAAGCCCAAAGAGATAGAAGAGACAAACGCCCTAAGTACAAACACTAGGACGCTTGCGGCCGAACACGCACACGCAAACGAGGAGGGTTGCCCCATTGTCGCGGAATCCTTGGAGCCACCTGTCCCCCCCGTCAAGCCTGACGCTGAACATGCCATGGAAGCCATCGCAATAGGTGAGGGGATCCGAGAACACCAACTCCCACCCGCCCACCGGCTGGTCGGGGTTCTGCAGGCGGTACTGCGGCCCGGCTTCCGCCGGAAGCTTCTCTCCGCCGATCTTCTCGATCGCATCGAACAACTGAGCCGCAGTACCTCCCCGTGACAGACCCAGCTCGGCGTTGGTGGCCCGGTAGAGATCGAGGGTCGCAGGCTCCGAGACCAGCGTGATCCGACCCAGGAGATCATCAGCACCCCTCTCGATGCGATTGTTACCGTCGATGAGCGCCCGGCGGAGATCCTGCGCATTTCCGAAGGTACCGATCTGGATCTTCGCGAACGGCGACCTCCCAATGAGCGACAGCATCGCTTCGCGCTCAGCCGCCAGTTCGTCGAATAGTCCGAAGAGCCGCTTCTGAAACTCAGGATGACCCTTGACTAACTCGAGTTTCTGGGCACCCCCATGGTATTTGCGCGAGGCGTCTTCAACCATCCGACCCATATGCCTCGCCAAACCTTCGGATATAGGCTTCACTTCTTTGGAAGTACGCTGATTCATCTGATTCATCAGGTAGCTTCCTCCTTGCGTTTTAGGGTCTTCGCCTGACCATTTTGCCCGCCACACGGCGGGTTTTGGTACTTTCGAGCCCTAAAGCTCGAATTGTCTATATTATAAATCGTTCCGTCCCAAAAATCAAGTCATGGGGCTTGATTTTGGAACATATTCTAAATATTTTCAAAAACTGCTTATGCCCTCGCTGATTTTAATTGCTTAAATTGTTTTTCCAGTATCTCAATTCTTTTCTTTAACTTCAAAATTTCGGCGCTGACTACCCTAGTATCTTCATCAGTTCTTTTCGAGAGCTGATCTAATTTCTCTCTAATATCATTGATCTCTTCATGAACCCGACGAAATTCGTCATGCATTGCCGTCTTCACTGATTCAATTTTTTTATCAACACCATCAATTTTTTTATCAAGCCCATCAATTTTTTTATCAACACCATCAAATCTTTGATCAATACCATCAAATCTCTTTGAAAATCTTTCGCCCATTTCTATAAAGCCCGCTTGGGTCATTGCCGCTAAATCATCAAGGGTAATTTTTTTCTTTATCATTTAGCTCCTCTTTTTTAAAAGTAAATTATTGCTTAGATTTTTGTTAACCCACCTGATTGTAATTTATCTCTATATCTTCAGATATTTCCTAATACTAAACAGCGAACAGCCGATGCCGATGAGGATTCCTACCCCCAACTGGAGCAAAAAGATCAGCCAAAGATGGGAAGTGAAAAAATGCTTCATATTTTCCGTTACTGCCTCACCCAAATATTTTGTTGTCAAGGGGCTCAAAAACATCAGCATCAGCCACATTAAAATTAAAGCTAATAGACAGGCCAAAAAACCATAGAGAATACCCTCGACAATAAAAGGAAAACGGATAAAGCGGTCGCTGGCACCGACTAAACGCATAATTTCTATCTCTTCTTTGCGGGTAAAAATTGTCAAACGGATGGTATTTAAAATCACTAAAATCGAAATAATGATAAAAATGATTGACAAAACCGCCCCCATTTTTTGGACAAAAGAGGTAATTGCCAGCAGTTTATCAATAATTTGTTTATTTTCTTCATAGGAAATTTTATGAATGATGGAGGAGAAATCCTCCCCTGAAAGATAATCGGCGACATTTTGAAGATTTTCCGGATCAATCGCTTTAATCGCCAATGACCGAGGCAAAGGATTTTCTTCCGGGGTGACTAATTCTTTAATCCGCTGATTTTTTTGCCGTTCGTTCCAGATTATCAAAGCTTCTTCTTTGGAAATATAGCGGACTTCTTTGACATCGCCTCTTGCCGCCAGCTTTTGCTGGAGGTCACTTATTTCTTCGGTTTGGGCAGAATCTTTAAAATAGACGGTAATATCCATTTTGGCTTTGATTCTGTCGGTGGCGGCGCCGATAATGATTAATAAAATTACAAAAAGAGAAATAATCAGTAAGGTTAAAGTCATTACTAAAGTCGAAGCCAGCGAAAGCCAGCGGTTTCGCCAGAAATTTATTAAACCTAATTTGCTAATTCTTTGAGCAGAAATCCAATTCATTTTTTACTTTTTACTTATTACTTTTTTACTTAAATGACATATCCTCCCCGAACTTTGTCGGAAACCATCCTCCCATCCTTTAACAAAACCACTCGGCGCTTGAGACGGTCAACAATCGATTTATTATGGGTAGCTAAAATAACAATTGTTCCTCGCCGATTTATCCGGCCTAAAAGCTCAATAATTTCCCAGGCATTGATCGGATCTAAATTGCCGGTTGGTTCGTCGGCAATCAAAATTTTCGGGGAATGCACTAAGGCGCGGGCAATGCTGACTCGCTGTTTTTCTCCGCCCGATAATTCATCGGGGTAATTATCTTTTCTTTTAATCATTCCCACCAAATCCAAAATCCGCGGGACTTTTTCAAAAATCTCCTCCGGCGACGCCTCACAGACCTCCAAGGCAAAGGCGACATTTTCGTAAACGGTTTTTTGCGGCAGTAGTTTAAAATCCTGAAAAACCACCCCGATTTTACGACGGAAATAGGGCAATTCTTGCGGCTCAAGACCAACAATATTGCGACCGGCAATTAATATCTTGCCTGAAATCGGTTTTTCTTCACAAATTAATAATTTAACCAAGGTTGATTTCCCGGCTCCCGAAGGACCAACAATTGAAACAAACTCCCCTTTGGATATCTTAAGACTTATGTTTGCTAAGGCGCAAATTTTTTCCCCGTATGTTTTCGACACCCCGATTATTTCAATCAAAATTCTCCTTTAATCTATTTTAGCAGGAAAATGAATTTAAGCCAATTTTGAGGAGATTTGACGATTACGCTGTATATTCATCTTTTTAAAAAATCTTTCCCAATCTTTAAATTCTTGAATTTTTTCTTTGGTAACTTGCCTTCTTAGCTGATCAAGCTTTAAAGATTTCTCCGACCATAAATAGGGATGAATTAATATTTGAAGCTGGGGATATTTCTCTGACATCCTGCACAAGCAACCATCATGCCATTTTTGACAACTATCGGAGAGATATTTGATATTGTGAGTAAACTGCGTAGAATAAGCGTCAAGATAACCAGTTGGGAGAATAATTTTTTTTGTTTCAGCTGGGTTATGTTGAGCCAAAACCGCAATTTTGGTCTGAATTATTTTTTCCAAATATTTAACAGTATTTTTCAAAAATATTTGGGGACTAATGTTAAGATTTTCAATCATCGCTCCGTCATAATGCAGACCGATTTGATGGCCAAGAAGACAAATTTGTTTAATTATTGCCAAAGATTTAATTTCAAAGAGATTATAGTAAGGACAGCTGATTAGAATAAAAAAGGTCGCTTTTATGTTGAGGGATTTATCAATTTGAGCCATTTTGAGGGCTTGTTTTAAAGAATAATCGATATCGTGGCGTAAAATGACAAACCGACCTTGGGTTTTTTGGGCTTGGTCAAAAAAAATAAATTGATGATCCTTTTGAAAACTCCTGATAATTTCTCGATAATGGCTGATACTAAAATTGCAACTCATCGCTTGCTCCAGGAAAGCAGATCATTAAGATTACGAGTGTTGATAATATCTTTTTTCTCAAGCCACCCCCTTCTTGCTACTGCGACCCCAAAATTCATCAAATCCAAATGTTTAAGCTGGTGAGAATCAGTGGAAATTGCAAATTTGACTCCAAGGCTTTTTGCTTGGTGACACAGAATATCGCTTAAATCTAAACGGTTGGGGAAAGCGGAAATCTCCAAGGCCGTTTGATTTTTAGCCGCCGCCCGAAATACACTATCCCAATCAACTTGATAAGGTTCGCGTTGACCAATAATTCTCCCAGAGGGATGACCGATAATGTCAACATCCTTGTGGTCGATTGCGCCAATAAGACGTTTTGTCATTGTCTTTTTGTCTTGGAAAAAACTGGTATGAATCGAGGCGGTGACAATATCCAGTTTTTTCAGCATCCAATCCTTAATATCTAAATCGCCATTGGCTTTGATGTTGACTTCGACCGAAGAAAGAATCTTAAGGCGGGGATGTTTTTTTTGGACCTTTTGAATTTCTTTTTCTCTTTGAGCCAATTCTTTTTCATCAAGTCCGCCGGCAATTCCTAACCCTACGGTATGATCAGAAACAACAATATACTCATAGCCGAGAATTTCGGCTTTTTGAGCAATTTCCTCAATCGTTATAAAACCATCAGACCAGTTTGAGTGGACATGAAGATCGCCCTTAATATCATCAATGATAATTAAATCGGGTAATTGATGCCTCAAAGCGGCCTCGATTTCGCCGCGATCCTCCCTTAGCTCCGGGGGGATCCAAGCCATTTTTAAAAATTCATAATAGCCTTTTTCTTGGGAAAATTTATATTGTTTTTTACCCACTTTAATTCCGTGTTCAGACAAACTTCTGCCTTTGCTTTGAGCAAAAGTCCGCAAGGCAACATTATGTTCTTTTGAGCCGGTAAAATGTTGTAACAATGAGCCATACTCATTTTCAGGGACAATTTCTAAATCAATTTGAGCCCCGGATTGATGAATGACGGTTGATTTGGCCTCTCCCTTTGAAATTATTTGACTAACACCAGAAAATTTGACAAAATTTTCAATTAATTCTAAAGGCCGGGAGCTGGCGGCGACAATATCAATATCACCAATAGTTTCTTTCATCCGCCGCAAGCTACCGACGTAATCCACCCTTTTGACGCCTTTAATTTTTTTAATTTGGCCCAAAAAATCCTCGGCAATTGGGAGTGCCTCGGAAATCAGCATTCGTCCAGTTGATCTTTTTAAGATATTAATGCCTCTTAAGATATTAGCTTGGGTCTTGGGCTCAAATAAAATATCGCCTTTACCGGTTTTAAGTTTTTTTTCGAGATCTTTAATATTCTTTGCTTTGAGTTTTTCGGCGATTTTTACTGCCGTCTTTGGGCCTATCCCGGGAATTTTTAAAAATTCGATTTCCGACGAAGGGACTTTTTTTTGAATATCTTTTAGATATTTCAGCTTGCCGGTTTTCAAAATCTCTTCAATTTTTTCGGCAAGAGACTTTCCAACCCCGGGGACTTCTTCCAAAGCTTTTAGTCCCCCTTTTTGATAAACCGTTTTCATTTCTTCAGAGTGATTTTCAATTGCCTGGGCCGCCCTCTGGTAAGCAATCACTCGAAAACGATCTTGTTCGTTTCCAAGCTCTAAAATATCGGCAATTTGAGTAAAAATTTTCCCAATTTCTTTGTTAGTCATTACTTGTCCCTCGTCGCTTTAGCCAAAGAGGATATTTCCAAATACATTTCAATATCATCCGAATATCTCCCTTTTCTCAACAAACCCTTGGGCAAACGGCCATATTCGTTAAAACCCAATTTTTCGTAAAGGGAAATTCCGGCTTTATTATCGCTAAAAATATCCAAAATGGCAATTTTTATTTTCATTTGTTTGGCTTGGTTTAAAATAAATTTGAGCAAAAATTCGCCAATACCGTCGCGCCGAAAATCCTGATCGACCATCAAGCCGATTTTGCCGACATGCCAATCGCGGACGCCGGCTTTACCTCGCTCGATATCAGCTTGTCCGACGATTTTATTTTCGAAGATCGCCCAGATCAAAAAAGTTTTTCCGAGGTCAATATTCTTAAGCGTCTGTTCAAGCCAGTGTCTTTCTTCACCATAAGTCTTCAGCCGTCCAGTCAAGGTTAAAAAGGTATCCTCCTGAATTAAACGATTGACAAATTCGACTAAAGCAAAAAGATGCTTATGCGAAGGGGCGATCACCTCAATTTTTCGCCCGCTTTTGGTTTGAAAATCAGTTAAAATTTTCATTTTTCAATAGATAAATTAATTAAACGGGTTAATAAATCTTGATAGCTTATCCCACTGGCGGCCATTAATTTAGGATACATAGAAATTTTGGTAAAACCGGGAATAGTGTTGATCTCATTGAGATAAACTTTCCCTTCCGGTTTTTCAAGAAAAAAATCTATCCTAGCCATTCCCCGACAACCTAATGATTGAAATGCTTTAATCGCCAGCTTTTGAATTTCTTTAGTTTTTTGATTAGATAATTTGGCCGGGATGATTAATCCTGAATCTAATTTATATTTTGCCTGGTAACTATAAAATTCTTCTGCGGGGATAATTTCACCAGGAATTGACACCAATAAATCTTGATTATTCCCCAATATCGCTACTTCAATTTCCCTAATATTATCAATTGCCTCCTCTATAATGACACGATAAAAATATTTAAAGGCTTTTTCGATGGCTTTTTTGAGATCCGATTTTTTCTTTACTTTGGTAACACCGATACTTGAGCCTGTGTTGGCCGGTTTTACAAAAACGACCGGTTCGATTTTTTGCATAATTTGTAAAGGGTTTTTGTGCCATCTAGATTTATTAAAAAACTGAAAACAGGGGATAGGTAATTTTAAATTTTGCCAAATTTGTTTGGAAGTGATTTTATCAAGCGCTATGGCCGAAGCCTCGATACCCGAACCCACATATGGTTTTCCCAATGTTTCACAAAAACCTTGGATGCTGCCGTCTTCTCCCCCGCCGCCGTGAAGAACTGGGAAAATAACCTCAGCCGAGAAAATCTCTGGTAAAGAAAATTTACCATTTTTAGCGATTTTGACCGGAATAATCTCGAATATCTCTTTATTAATATTGCCCATAACCGATTTTGCCGATAAAAGCGAGACTTCATGCTCGGCAGATTTACCGCCGAACAAAACCGCCACTTTAATTTTCTTCATTTTTCCGCTGGTCTCTTGGGGATCCGATGGCCGGCGGCGCGAGCTTTAGAAATAGTAATTGCCCGCTCTTGCCGCTCGGCCGCGGATTTTGAAGGATGCGTTCCCAAAACGCGGCCGCTTTTTTTAGAAAGCAGCACCCATTTTCTCCCGCGCCTTTGAACCGTCATTTGTCCTCCGCTCCTAAATTCCGCTTCTGCGAAGGCAGAAAGGAAGTTCAGGACTTAATTGTTTTTATTAAAAATAATTTTTTCTCAAATCCGCCGCGCTTTTTTCTTTTTTGGGCTTGTATTTGGCGAAATGCCTGGAATTTGATCTTTGTTTCTTTTAAAATATTATCGATAAGTTCTTGGATGTCAACCAACTCACTGATAATATCTTTTCTATTATGACTTTGGTTTAATTCATTGACCTCTTCTAATATTTTCTTCTTTAACTCTTTTAAAAATTCTGGTTTATTTAAAATTTTGGTTTTCGAAAGCCAGCCATCAGCTTGGGTGATTTCCGGAATTCGGTCGCGGATTAGTTTATTGTAAATAATTTCTTTAGACATGAATGATATAAGGTTTGATAAGGAATGAAAAGGATAGATAGGGAGTATAAGGAGAAATTAGGAAATTTAACTCCAATATTTTCTTCGCCAATTTTCGACTATCTGCTGTTTTTGAAAATCCATTCTATCCTTTTTTAGTCTATCCCTTTCGTCACCTTTTTCAATGTATCTTTTCTCAAGCCCTTTAATCTGCCGACCCAACATACAATCTTCACCATAAATTTTCGTCAGAATCTCTTCAACAATCCTTATTATCTCATCCTTATTATTGATCCCTATCGGTAATTTCCTTATCTCCTCCTTATACTCCCTTTCTAATTCCGTATAGTCCCCTTTTAGTTCTTCATTGGATGCTCTTGAAAATCCAAGAAATTCTAAATATGATTTGGTATTTCCCCGTTTGTATCCCTCCATAATATTTCGAGGGACAGATCTTCCGGAATCATCCAAATGACTTTTAAGTCGGCTATCTTTAATAGGATCTAAATATTTAGCTGTAAAATCTTTGGTCAGCTGATAAATTTCTTGACCCTGCTTGTAGGTTATTAAATTTTGATAACCTAAGGGATTGTAGGACATAAGGATTGTAATAAGGTTTAAAATAAGGAAGCTATAAGGAAAAGTTATTTCCCATGGCATTTTTTATACTTTTTCCCGCTTCCGCACGGGCAGGGCTCGTTGCGGCCGACTTTTGGGATAAAAGATGAGTTTGATTGGGCTGGCGATAAAGATGATGAGGCAGAAGAATCGGACTTTTTGCGGACAGTTACTTCAACTCCGCTTCCGGTAACAGTTGGTGAAGGTGACCCGATCGCTGGCGCTTGCTCATCTTTCGGAGATTCAACATTGACGGCCGTCGAGTTAGGTTGTAATCCTTCTGGGGATTTATTAACATTTTTAAAAGTCCCGGCAGCTAAAGACTCATCCGCGCCGCGCATCTGCATTGACGATCGCGGTTGTTCGGCTACTAATGATTGCGGTTGCGCTTGAATTTCCGCTTTTAATAATATTTCAACTAATTGGGCATTAATATTTCCCAATAATCGCTGGAATAAAAGATAACTTTCCGCTTTATATTCCACTAAGGGATCGCGCTGTCCGTAGCCGCGAAGAGAGATCCCTTGACGCAAAAGTTCCATAGCATTTAAATGCTCCACCCACATTAAATCAATTGAACGCAAATAGACAATTCGTTCAATCTGGTTCATAATTTGCGGTCCAATTTTTTGATATTTTGCTTGATAATCTTTGCGAGCTTCCTCATCCATCAAATCCAAAACATCATTGTGAATATCCTCCCCCTCTAAAACCTTGCGTCTCTTTTGATAAATTGACTGACGATGTTTATTAGCAACATCGTCGTATTCAACTAAATGTTTTCGGATATCAAAATTATGACCTTCAACTTTTTTCTGCGCCCCTTCAATCGAACGAGAAATAAGTCCATGCTCAATTGGCATATCATCCGGCATTCGCAAACTATTCATCAAATTTTTCATTCTTTCACCCCCGAAAATCCGCATCAAATCATCTTCCATCGAAACATAAAATTGAGATGATCCGGGATCGCCCTGCCGGCCGGAACGTCCCCGAAGCTGGTTGTCAATTCTTCTTGCCTCATGGCGCTCAGTACCCAAAACATGCAAACCGCCGGCTTTGACTACTTGCTGATAGTTGGTTTTATCAAATGGCGCCCCGCCTAAAATAATATCAACTCCTCGACCAGCCATGTTGGTTGCCACGGTGACTGCCCCGGGCCGACCGGCTTGGGCAATAATTTTTGCTTCCCGTTCATGATGTTTAGCATTTAAAACTTCATGTTTTGTTCCCATTCTTTTTAAGATCCGTGAAAGCCGCTCGGATTTTTCAATCGAAATTGTCCCGATCAAAACCGGCTGATCTTTTTCCTGACGATTTTTAATTTCTTGAGCCACCGCCTGAAATTTTGCCTCTTCGCTTTTATAAATTTGGTCTTGAAGATCTTCGCGAATCATCGGTTTGTTAGTAGGAATAACGACAACATCAAGTTTATAAATTTTATAAAATTCTTCGGCTTCGGTTTCCGCTGTCCCTGTCATCCCGGCAAGTTTTTGATACATTCGAAATAAATTTTGAAAGGAAATTGTTGCCAAAGTGTCTGACTCGCGCTGAACCTCTACCCCTTCTTTGGCTTCAATCGCCTGATGAAGACCTTCGCTGTAGCGCCGGCCATGCATCAGCCGACCGGTAAATTCGTCAACAATTACCACTTCGCCATCTTTGACAACATAATCCCGATCGCGTTTATAGAGAGCATGAGCCAGCAAGGCCTCTTCTAAATGATGGACCAATTCGATTGATTTTGAATCATAAATATTTTGTATCCCTAAAATATTTTCAATTTTTTTAATGCCCGCGTCAGTTAAAGACACTGCCCGCATTTTTTCATCAATTTCATAATCTTCTTTTTCTTTTAGTCTTGGCACCATTTGAGCAAACTGGCGATATAAAGAAGCTGATTCCTCGGCCGGCGCGGAAATTATCAAAGGCGTGCGGGCTTCATCGATTAAAATTGAGTCTACTTCGTCAACAATGGCAAAATTAAGTCCTCTTTGAACCATTCGGTCAAGACTTTGGACCATATTATCGCGCAGAAAATCAAAGCCAAATTCATTGTTGGTACCGTAAGTGATGTCTGCCCGATAGGCCTCTTGGCGCGAAATCGGCTGGAGATTTTCGTATTCGATTGACACTGGATCAACATCGCGTTTTTTGGGGGTAAATAGGAATGACGATTCGTGATTAATAACCGCAGTTTTCAAACCCAATTTATCATAAATCGGTCCCATCCAAGCGCAGTGGAACCTTGCTAAATAATCATTGACGGTCACCAAATGAGCGCCTTTGCCCTCTAAAGCATTTAAATACAAAGGCAAAGTTGCCACTAAAGTTTTTCCCTCGCCGGTTTTCATTTCGGCAATTTTTCCCTCTTGAAGAACAATCCCGCCTATAAGCTGGACATCAAAATGCCGCTGACCAATAGTTCTTTTAGCGGCTTCGCGGACCGCGGCGAAGGCTTCTGGTAAAATCTCGTCGAGAGTTTCGTCTTTTTCTAACCGTTTTTTGAATTCTTCCGTTTTTTCTTTAAGCTGACCATCAGTTAATTTCTCAAATTGCACCTCTAAGGTGTTAACCATATCAACTGTGGTTTGAAGCCGCTTTAAGACTTTTTCATTGGAGTCAAAAATTTTTCCCAAAAATCCAAGCATATTTATCCTTTACCATATTTTACCATTTTTTTGAGGGTTAGAAAAGCGGCCCCGCCAAAGGCGGGACCGCAATGTATTCACGGGTCGTGGTTCGCTATCCGATATTAGACAACGGCTTGACAAATCCGCATATCTTCTTTCCATCAGAAATCATTGTCATGCCCTTTTGTTGGAGTTGATCTCTGAAGGATCTGACTATTGTTCTGCCGAGAACATCGGCCGTAACCGCTCCTGGAGTATTGCCTGTCATCAGTTTGCCAATTCGGGAAGGATAACAAGTAAGCGGACCCTTCCCTAATCGTTTTTCGTTTAGTGCAAATCTAACTTCGATTTGACTCGGGAATACCGGTGGCCAGGAGATACTAACATGTTCAATGGCTTCACGGAGATACGGAGTAAGAAAGCTATCGAATACCACCAGTGCCTGGAAGGTTCCTGATATCTCCTCTGCAGATGGTCCTGGTCCCTGATAACCACCAGTTTGCGGATTAATCGTGAACTTAAACATCTGTACATCGCCCCTTTTTGACGCGATCAACGCGCCTTCTTTTCTCGACACTGCCGAGTGATTTTATAATAGAGCAAAATAATATGGGCTGTCAACAATCCAAATCCCTAAATCTCCCCTGCTTGTTCCTCTTCTTTTTTCGCCTGATAATATTTCGTCGGGAATTGAGTGCCGATTTTTTTAGTTTCTTTATATTTGAGTAAAAATTTTTCCAGTTTTTCTTGAACTAAATCTATTGAGCCGATAAAATCGGCGGTTCTTGAGCAAAAATAAAGAGGATTTTTCTCTCCCGGCAAAGTCAAGGTCAACCGCACTTCTTTATCCACCCCGCCCTTTTTTCCTCGCATATCAGCTAAAACTACTTCGCATACTGCTGGTTCTGAAATAAAAGATTGGTATTTTAAAATTTTCTCTTCAATATAAGTACGTAAATTATCATCAACTTTAAATTGCCTACCTTTAATAATTATCTTCACTTTTTAATCTCTTTAAACCCGGTATATTTTTGTAATACTTCCGGGATTTTAATGAAATGTTTATCCTGAGCTTTGTCGAAGGATTGATGATTTTCTAATAAAGCTACAATTGTTCTACCCATTGCTAAAGCCGTGTCATTGACAGTATATGCATAGTCTAACTTACCATCTTTAGTCTTAAATTTAATATTAAGTCTCCGGGCCTGGAAATCAGTATCATTTGAACAAGATGTTAGCTCTCGATATTTATTTTGAGACGGAATCCAAACTTCAATATCAATTCTTTTAGCATTTGGAGCTCCTAAATCACCACCGCAACAATTTACTAATTGATATGGCAATTCTAATTCTTGAAAAATTTCTTGGTTAATAGCAATTAATTCATCAAATGCGTCCCATGATTTTTCAGGTTTAACAAAATAAAACATTTCAATTTTATCAAATTGATGAACTCTAAAAATTCCTCTGGTATCTTGACCATATGAACCAGCTTCTTTCCGAAAACAAGAAGAAAAACCAGCATATTTTTTAGGAACTTCAACAATTTCATCAGCATGTAAAGATGCCAAGGGAACTTCGGCAGTCCCGACTAAATACAAATCTTCACCTTCAATTTTATAAAATTCGTTCTTTTCAGCCGGGAAAAAACCAGTTCCGAACATAGCTCGTTCCTTAACTAGAACCGGTGGTACAATAAATTGAAAATCTTTATGAGTTAATTTTTCTTTTAAATATTGGATAAGACTAAACTCCAATAAAGCCCCTTGGTTTTTTAAAAATCCAAATCGAGAACCAGAAATTTGACTAGCTTTTTGAGTGTCAATAATATCTAGAGTTTGCCCGAGTTCTAAATGATCTTTGGGCTTGTAATCAAATTTAGGGATTGTTCCCCAAGTTTTTTCAACTTTATTGCCATCTTGCCAACGAGGAACAGATTGATGAGGTATATTATGAATCTCAGCCATTCTTTCTTGAAATTCTTTTTCAGCTTTCTGAAGTTCGGGATCCAATTTTTCTAATTCTTCCTTAACCCTTTTTCCGCCAGCTACATCTTTAGCTTTTGCTAATTTATTTTTTTTAGCCCGTAAATTTTCGGCATTTTCTAAAAGTTCTCGCCTCTCACCATCCAACTTTAATAACCCTTCCAAATCAAATTGGGTGTGCTTTTTAGCTAAAGCCTTTTTTACTTCTACCAAATTTTCGCGAAGATATTTTATATCAAGCATCTTACTTCTATCATACTATTTCCCTTAGTCTTTTGACAACAAAATCCCTCTCTAAACTTGCCAAAAACCAGCCGGCTTGGGGGCCAGAATCTTTGCCGATAAATACCAAATAAATTGCCGAGAATGCCTCGCGGGGATCAATTACCAAATCTTTACGGATTTTATGAATTTTTTGATGCAAATCCTCACCACTCCGCTCCTCCCCAGTTTCAATTACTTCCAAAATCCGAGCAATAAATTTCTTTTGATTGGGTGAAAGTTTTTTAGCGGCCGTGGGCAATTTTTCCTGAACGGTAAACTTGTACTTTTCAGGAGCGAATTTTTCCAGCCAATCTTTAGCAATTTTAATCCTCTCTTTAATTCCTGCTACTTCGACGGCCGTCAATTTAGATCTCTGCACTTCGGCTTCGGCGGACTTCGCTTCGCTCGCTTTTTCTTTTTCGGCATATTGAAGAATATCTATTCGCGGCATTTGGAGCATAAAAGCTATTTTGGAAAAACGAAGATGATATTGCGGAGATTCCTTTTCAATATCAACCGCATAATAAAATGAACGCGCTAAATCGTCCTTAGGATCTTTTTGATAAAGTTCGGAAATTCGATCATATTCATCATAAAGCAAAGGGATAGTTTCCCCCCCTGGTTGAAATTCAATTGCTCGTTTAGCCCTGGTTCTGATGAATAAAAATCTTAATATATTCCCAGATAAAAGATCGGACATATCTTTGGAAGTAACCCCTAGACCCTTGGAAGAAGCCATTTTCTTTCCTCCAACCAAAAAATGTTCATAAGGCACATCATATGGAGGAACTTTATTAAAAACTTTACGATATATATTATTAGCAATGTCTCTCGAACCACCGGCAGCTGAATGATCTTTACCTTCGCCCTCGATATCAGTGCCAAAAACATACCATTTACAAGCCCATTCTACCTTCCATGGAAGTTTAGCATTACCATCAAAAGGCGATGTGGAGCCTTCATAACCACAACCCTTTGCCCACTCGACAAGATTTTCCTCACATTGAAAGCGTACTTCTTTACCATTCCAATCAGTCACCTTAGTCGTACCGATTTTACCACAGCGAGGACAGACAACCTGCAGAGGAAACCAATCTTCGCCCTTTTGGGAGCCAGAAATTTCCCGATAAATCTTTCTGATCTCTTGAGCGTTATCTAAAACAATTTCAATCGTTTGATTAAATTTCCCAGTCTTGTACAATTCTGATGTTTTGACAATTATCGGACTAATCCCCAAACCTTTAAAAACGCCTTCAAATTCTTGGGCAAATTGGCTGGCAAAACTTTCGGCTTTTCCGTCCGGAGCCGGAACTTTTGATAACGACATTCCCATATATTTATCCCAAGATTTATCGATATAGACAGGTCGTCCATCCATTGGATCAAAATCATCAAATCCGTATTGAAAAGTTGCCTGTTTATTTTTATCAATTAAACCTTGGCAGATACAATTGTGAACAATCACTCCCCTTAGAGCGCCGATATGAGCATGACCTGAAGGGGTCGTCCAATCTGTAATAATAAAAGAGTCTTTATTAATCCTATTGATAATTTCTTTAATAATTTCATCAATCCAAAACAAATTGCCTCCACATTAAGCCTATCAGATTTGAGTCCAAAGATCTATTAAATTAGCTGATTTCAATAATCTCGCAAGTCATTTTTCCTTGAGGAGTAATAATTTCCGCTTTTTCGTTTTTGCTTTTGCCCATCAAGGAGTGTCCAAGAGGCGATTCAACAGATATTTTTCCGGCTTTCGGGTCTGATTCGGAAGCCCCGACAATTTCGTATTTGATAGCTTCTCCATCGATTTTCAAAGTCACTTGGGAACCAACTTCGACTTTATCGGTACCATTTTTAGTCACCACTTGGGCATTCTTCAACATCATTTCTAATTCTAAAATCCGGCCTTCTAAAAAAGACTGCTCATTTTTGGCATCTTCGTATTCTGAATTTTCCGCTAAATCGCCGAATTCACGGGCATTGCAGATTCTTTCAGATACTTCTTTGCGGCGAGATTTTAGTTTTTCCAGCTCCTGCTTGATTTTTTTAAAACCTTCGGAGGTAAGAATAATTTGTTTAAGCATAAAATTCCTTTTATATTATTATACTTTATTTTATACTTTTCGGTCAAGCCTTGTCATCTAGAAAAATAATATCTTAAAACTTCTTCGACCACCGGGCCGGCAGCAAGATAACCCTCGCCGCCGGCCTCAATAATCGCCACCACCATAATTTCGGGATCATTATAAGGAGCAAAAGCCGCCATCCAGCCATGAGTTTTACCCTCATTCCCAAATTGGGCGGTGCCGGTTTTGGCGGCCGCCGCCACCGGTAAATTTTGTAATTGACTTGCCGATCCACCAGTCACTGCCAACCGCATCCCCTCTCGAACAATTTGTAAATTCTCATTATCAATAAAATTCGCTGAAATGACTTTTTTTTGAAAATCCTGGATGACCTTGCCGTCTTTGTCGGTAATTTTACTGACAATTTGCGGGGAAAGCAGTTCGCCGCCATTGGTAATTGCCGACATCGCCACTGCCATCTGCAATGGAGTAACTAAAAAATCTCCCTGGCCAATTCCCAAATGATAAGTGTCCCCCAAATACCATATTTCTTTTTTATACTGCTCTTTCCAGTCAGGATCAGGGACTAAACCGGCGGCTTCTCCTGGTAAATCAACTCCCGATTTAGTTCCAAAACCGAATTTCCCAAGATAATCTTTAAATTTTAGAATTCCTAAACCTCGAATTTTATCCCAGCCGCCGGCGACCGCATAGAAAAAAACGTTGCAACTTTCGGCAATCGCTTTACGGACCGAGACTAATCCATGAGCTTTCCAGTCGGGATAAACCCAGTTGCCAACAACAATTTCACCCGGATCATTAATTGTCGTCTCGGCAGTTATAACTTCCTCTTGCAAACCGGCGGCGGCGACTACCGGCTTGATAATTGAGCCAGAAGGATAAGTACCGGATATTGCTCGATTAAACATTGGTTTTGCTTGATCATCAATCAATTTTTGAAATTCTTTGGAAGAGGTATTTTCCGCAAAAAGATTATTATTATAAGTTGGCAGGCTTACCATACCTAAAATTTGACCTGATTGAGGATTTAAAGCAATAATTGCTCCTCCCGGTGAATTTGCCTCCTCTATCCCATTTTTTAGAGTTTCAGCCATTTGGGATTCCAGATTTGCATCAAGACTTAAATATAAATTATTGCCAGGTGCAGGATCGGTGGCTGAAAGCTGTCTTTGCTGACGACCGCGAGCATCAACTTCAATTTCGATTCCCCCCTGAATGCCATGTAAAAATTTTTCATAAGCCAGTTCTAAACCATCTTTGCCAATTTTATAAAATGGTTTATAATTGGGATTTTCCTTTAAGTCCTGATCAGACATTTTTCCCACATAGCCTAAAATCCCGCCTAATCCTTCAATTTCGAGATATTCACGAATTGGTCTTTTCGAGACAATCACCCCAGGTAAATTAACTGTTTTAGCTTTTAAAATTAAAGCGGTATCGCGGTCAATATTTTCTCTTAAAACAATTGGGTCATAAGTTAAATAACCCTTTTCAGTTACTTTTTGGCTGATATCGTTTTCAGTCATTTGGGCAATTTCGGCCAGCCGCGTTAAAATTGTTTCTCTTTCTTCGGTGTCTCTCGGCAGATCTAAAGGATAAATTTCTAAATCGAAAGTGGCTTTGTTTTTCGCCAAAACCTGGCCTTGAGAGTCATAAATTAATCCTCTTGGAGCAGCAATCTCTCTTGATCTTATCCGATTTCCTTTGGCTAAAGTTTGATTAAAAACTCCTTGAGAAATCTGCAGTTTTAAAAGCTGACCCAAAAGCACAATTAAGACTATCGCACACAAAAGATAGGCAAACCAAAGATTTTTTACCGGCAAAACAAATATTTCTGCCCCTTGAGCATCGTCTTTAAAATGCTCATAATCTAAAACATCATCGCGGATTTGACGATGAACTTTATCACCAGCCAAAGGTTTATCGTCGTACAAATCAAAAATTGACATTTCTCAATTTATTTAGGTTAATTTTATTTCTTCTTTGCTTTGAACAATTCTTTGGACGATTAAATAAATTATTCCTCCCCAAAGACTGTTGATGATTATGTCTTTTAATATTTCCTGCCAGGACCAATCTCCAACCAGTAGAGAAATAATAAGATCTAGAAGCAGAAAACTGCCCCCAAAAATTAAAAGGGAAGTAAGCCAATTCGGAGCCGGGAAAAATTTTAAAAGGTAAAAATAAATGACCGCCAAAATTGCTAGAAAAATCAGAGTAAATAACCCAAAATGAAGGGACGAACTTAAATCCATCATTAGCCCTCCCAATAGCGCTACCAAAAAACCGTCTTCGAATCTATCTCGCAAAATTAAGCAGATACTTAAAATTAAGATTAAATTAGGAATAATTCCCCATATAGCAATTTTGGAAATAATAGCGATTTGTAAAATCACCAGCATCAAAATTGCTAAAATTTTGACAATATATTTAATCATTGCTTGACGACAAAAACAAACTCTAAATAATATATTTCAATTGGCGAGGAGACTGTCACTTTTTGAAAAATTTCTCCCTCTTTAGAAATAACTTCGGTAATTTGACCGACCAAAATGCCGGCGGGCATTTCCCCGCCTAAACCAGAAGTTACCACCTGTTCATCAATTTTAATCGGGATATTGAGAGGAATATCTTCAACAGTTAGTCCTTCCAATCCTCCGCGCAAGAGCCCAGTGCCGCGGGAATCGGATAACATCACCGGCACTAAAGAATTATAATTGTAAATTAAATTAACTTCAGCGGTATTTTCATAGGTTTGTTTAATTGTTCCTACCAATATTCCTTGAGAAATAACCGCCTGGCCAACTTTTAAGCCGCCTGTCTTTCCTCTATCAATAATGATTGTCCTTAAAAAGCCGGAAATAGATCGGCCAATAATGTTCGAAGGTACTAAATTTAAGTTACCTTTATTGGAGATAAATCCCAACTCTTTTTTTAAAATTTCACTTTCGTTTTGGGCTTCTTTTAAAACGGCCAATTTACTTTGAAGTTCTAAATTTTCTTTAATTAGTTTTTCATTTTCCTTAGAAAGTGACGCTAAATGAGTCAAATTAGTAAAAAATAACGACACTTTATTGGCGGTAAAATTACCAAAAATCGCAAACGGTTTTAAAGCTTGAAAAAAAACATTTCGAACAGGACTAAAATAAGATGATGGCAATAGACTTAAACCGATGACTATTCCGATAGTCACAATTACTATGATAAAAAATTTTCTCAATTGCCTCCTTAAAATTTGCCGAAATCAAAGGTTATTTATAGGCCGTCGGCACCAACACTCCCCTTAAAGTTTCTAAATCCTCTAAAACTAAACCAGTACCTCGAACGACCGAAGTTAAAGGATCGTCAGTAATATGAGTGATTGTTTCCGTCGACCTGGCGATTAATTTATCCAAACCCTTCAACAATGCCCCGCCGCCGCAAAGAATAATTCCTTTTTCCATAATATCAGCCACTAGCTCTGGCGGGGTTTCTTCCATAGTGGTGCGAATAGCTTCGACTATTTGTTGGACTGATTTTTTTAAAGCAGTGCGAATTTGCTCGTCAGTAACCATCATTTGTTTTGGTAAGCCACTGACTAAATCACGGCCGCGCATAGGCAGGTGAAGTTTTTCTTTAAGCTCAACGGCCGAACCGATGGCAATTTTTATCTCTTCGGCGGTCCTTTCTCCTAATAGTAAATTAAATTTATCCCGAGCGAAATTAATAATATCCTGATTCATTTCATCGCCGGCGATTCTCAAGGATCGCGAGGCGACGATCCCCCCCAAAGATATCACTGCCACTTCGGTGGTGCCGCCGCCAATATCAACCACCATATTGCCGGTTGCCTCTTGAATCGGCAGCCGTGCACCGATTGCCCCAGCCACCGGCTCTTCAATTAAAAAAACTTCTCTGGCGCCGGCGTTAGTGGCGGCCTCTTCGACTGCCCGGCGCTCCACTTCAGTCACACCATAGGGAATGCCGATAACCACTCGCGGCCGGGGGAATAGAGAAAATTTTTCCCGATGGACCTTATCGATAAAATATCTTAGCATTTGTTCTGTGACTTCAAAATCAGAGACCACGCCGTCTACTAAGGGTCGAATGGCAACAATATGCGAAGGAGTGCGGCCGACCATTTTCCGGGCTTCATTGCCAATCGCCAGTATTTGCTTGTTTTTCTGATTGATCGCCACCACCGACGGCTCGTTAATGACAATCCCTTTGCCTCGGACATAGACTAAAGTATTGGCGGTGCCTAAATCAATCCCGATATCATGAGAAAACATTCCCCAGAGCCGGTCCAAAATCGCCATCTTCTCCTTTATTTATTTTAATTGGTGATTTAATATCGCAAAGTCAAGTTTAACAAAAAAGGGAACTCAATAAAAGCCCCTCCCCTGCTATCTATC
>JBBUEO010000008.1:29362-44389 GCA_038056915.1 Patescibacteria group bacterium | reverse complement strand
TCAAAGCTGATTAATGAGACAATTGAAGAAATTAAATTTAAAGCGGATGAAAAAAAACAAAAGATTGTTTTCCAAGATAATCAGATAAACAGAGAATCAGATAATCCGAAAGAAAACCAGTCATCTGATCATCCGATTATCAAATCATCTACTCTAAGGGAGTTTATGACTTTTGGCGATCCGGATAAGATTAAGGAAATTGTTGTTAATCTCCTCGGCAACTCAATCAAATATTCCAAAAATCCCGGCACCATCACCATCAAAATTGAAAAAGTCCCCACTACTAAAGTATCTGAAAAATGGCAAAAAATTGAAGAGGAAATTAAAGCCCGGCCTTTGGATGATCAGGAAGCTATTAAATCAGCCATCGATCCTCACCTTCGCGATCTTGTGGGAGCGGAACAACTTTTGATTTCCGTTAAGGACCAGGGCATCGGCATCCCTAAAGAAGAGCTGCCGCGCTTGTTCAAAAAATTCCATCGCGTCGGCGACTACACCACTGCTGAATCGCAGGGAACGGGTCTTGGTCTCTACATCTCCCGTGCCTTAGTCGAACTTCATCACGGCCGGATTTGGGCAGATTCAGAGGGTCCCTCTCACGGCTCCACTTTTACTTTTTCTTTACCCCAACTTTCCTCAAAACAAGAAATTATTGACCTCGAAGCCCAAGTCCCCCAGCCAAAGGAACAGTTAAAACCCCTCGCTCGACCAACCAAGGAGGCAGAGGAGATATAAAAAATTCTTGATTATCCGGATTAATATAGTATAATAAAAACCTATGATTAGAAGAGAAAGTCTGCATCCCATAACTCAAATTGAAAGGCAAGTAGTTTCTATTTTTCAAGATATGGGTTTTGAAGTTATTGAAGGACCCCTAGTAGAAACCGAATGGTATAATTTCGACGCCTTAAATATTCCCAAAGACCACCCCGCTCGCGATTTGCAAGACACTTTCAATTTAAAAGATAAAGAAGACAAGATTTTAAGAACACAAACTTCAGCAGTTCAAGTAAGATATATGGAAAAGCATAAACCACCCTTCAAAATAGTTTGTCCCGGTAAAGTTTTTAGACGAGATGCTAACGATCCGTCCCATATACCAGAGTTTTATCAAATTGAGGGATTAAAAGTTTCTCAAGATGCTTCTATGGCGGAGCTAAAGGGAGTTTTGGACACCTTTGCTAAAAATTTTTTTGGCCCAGAAATTAAAGTTCGTTGGCGACCAGGTTATTTTCCCTTTGTCGAACCTGGCATGGAGGTTGATGTCGAATGTAGTATCTGTAAGGGTGAAGGATGTCTCACATGTGCAAAGAGCGGCTGGGTGGAATTACTCGGAGCGGGAATGGTTCATCCCAATGTTTTTAGGGCAGCAAAATATGATCCTGATGAATGGCAGGGTTATGCTTTTGGAATAGGTATGGATCGTTTAGCAATGATGAAATTTGAAATTAATGATATTAGAACTCTTTATTCAGGTGATTTGAGATTTTTAAAGCAGTTTTAGTGGTAAAAAAGAGAAATACAATGTTCTCCAAAACAAGAAGCATTAATTAATTTGCATCTTGTTTTTGTTAGTTCTTCGTAAATTTTATCCGGCTTTTGATTATTAATATTGCCGCAGTATAAATCTTGCCTGTGAAAACAGGGAAATATGGAGCCATCGGAATCAATTACAACATTTTCGTTGCCCATATGGCAGATATGAGGATATTTTTTTGGTCCTAAACCATAGAATGATAAAAAAAGATTTTGATATTTTTTATAAATATTCTTTTTATCCCATTGTCTAACTATTTTTATTAATTTTCCTTTTTCTTTGGACAAAAGGTATTTTAAGCTAATAGACTTGGCGTTGATTGATTTAACGTTAATATAAGCTGGTTGTAGAATGATCTCATAATTATATTTTTGTATAGTTCTAATTTTATCTTGTATTTTATTAAGATTGTTTTTTGTAATAACAGCGATAATTATTGGTTTTATTGTCGAATTTTTAAATAAATCCAGTATTTTACTGTTGATATTTTCACTTGAAATATATATGTCATCAATTCCAGATCTTTCCAGCTCCCTTAAAAAATTTTTGCCTAAAAGAGTAGCATTAGTATCTATATTTGTGTAATAACCAAGTTTTTTAGCCTGAATGATAAGTTGAATTAAAAAATTCTTCTTTAGAAGAGGTTCTCCTCCGGTAAATGTGACTTCGTTAAAAGATTTTTGTCGAAAAAAATTGAGAGTACTAATTATTGATTGATATGTGAGAGTATCTTTTTTTCTTCTAAAATTATCTTGATTATAATAACAAAAATCACAAGATCGATTACATTTACTAGTGAGTATAATAAATGCAGTTTTCACTTAAACCTCATACCACAAGGCACATCCCAGAAAATTTCTAAAAAAGCGACATCGTTCGTGATTGATAGGCCTTGAATTTTTTTTCATGTCATAAATCTCTAGTGGACAAGGCCCTCCACAAACATTCATCGCTGGGCAAGAAAGACATTTTTTAAAGAAATAAGGTGGCGTTAATTTCCATTTTGTAAATTCACCCTTGTAATTAAATTTCTCTAATGGCGTTAAAATTTGACCTAAGTTCCAACTGACAATACACGGACTAATTTTTCCTTTTGTAGTTAGCGTGCCAGTAAAATTATTTTGAAATTTGGAACAGGAAAGAATTAGAGGTACTTTTTCATCAAGAGCATAAAGGACTCTTGTGCCCAAAGTGGTTATTACCGCCTTGTTCTTTTTTGCAATTTCTAAACATCTTTTGACTTCTTCGGCGAAAACTTGACCACTAATTTCCCAATTTCCATTTACTGGCTGTGGCGTATTAATTGTGATATAATTGCACCTAAGTTTTTTAACAATATATTCACACGCTCTAGAAAGATATTTAACTGTTTCTTTAGTTGGTGTTACCAAAATCCCTATATCATTTTTAAATTTTTGTAGTATTTGTAATGCTTTTACACTATTATGAAAAGTTCCTCGTCCGTCCAGATAGCGCCGATTCTCATTATGAAGTTTTTCCCAACCATCAATAGATACACTTACCAAAAAATGATTATTTTTGAAAAATTTTGCCATGTCTTTATTCATTAAAGTTGCATTAGTAGTAATAGCATAGAATGCCGAATTAATTATATCTTTTTTAATCAAATTGTTAATGTAGCTTACTGCACGAGCGATTAATGGGAATTCTATGAGCGGCTCTCCTCCAAAAAAATGTATTTCAATATGTCCTTTCTTGTTTAATTTAGCTAAGAGATCGATGCTCTTTTTAAAATTCTCCCAAGATATTCGATTGCTTAATTTTTTTTGTCTTTGTTTAACAAAACAATAAGTACATTGAAAGTTGCATTTTTCCGTTAATACGACCCTGAGTGCATTCAATTTTAAAATTTTTCCTATTTCTTTTTTTCTTTTCTCAATCTGATTTAAAATCCACTTAGAATGTTCGGATAGTTCATTTTTATTCTCAGACACAAGAATATTAGAATCTAACAATATTCTGAGAATATTTTGAATACTTTTTCTACTTTTCCGCCTCTTTTTATATTTTGAGAATATAAAAAAAACCTCTCTCAATTCTCGAGGTTTTCTGAAGAGTTTCAATAAATTGACAAGCTCTTTATCTGCAAAATAGATTTCAAGATTATTAGAATTAAAAACTATATCCCGGTTATTTTTATGATAAACGAATATCCATCTGGATTTCAGAAATCTTTCATTCATTGAGATTTGATTGGTTTCGGGGTGCGTGGTCCTTCGGCGAGACCACCAGATTGCATGCAAGCATGACTAAGGAGAATTTTCTTGTTTATAGTTGGTTTTTTTACTTTTAATTTCATTGTTAATCTCTATTTTTCTATTTTTTATCGACCTTGATTAGAGAATAGTAAAATTATTTTATTTTGTCAAACTGTAGAGGTCCATAACATATTGGACTAATTATGCTATAATTAAATTAATGGCTTCTTGTCATTTCCCGCGCTCTTGTCGAACTTCATCACGGCCGGATTTGGGCTGATTCCCAAGGCCCTTCTCACGGCTCAACCTTTACATTTTCTTTACCAAAATTATCATCCAAACAGGAAATTATTGATCTCGAAGCCCAAGGTCCCTCGCAAAAAAGAAGAACTAAAACCCTTAGCCCGACCGACTAAGGAGGCGGAGGAGATATAAATAGCGATTATAGCATCATAGAGATATTGATATATAGACATATAGAAATCTTACAATATGGAGATAGCATTATAGATAAGACAGATAGAAATGGCTAAAAAAGATTTTACCGAACTTAAAGTTTGGCAGATAGCTGACCAAATTTTTAATATGGTCATCGAGGATGTAAAAGATTTTCCCAGAAACAGAATTGCTTTATCTTTGTCGGATCAATTAATAAGAGCTGTGGGCTCAATTTCGGCAAACATTGCCGAGGGTCATGGCCGAGGCGGAGACAAAGAATTGCAGAGATCATTAATAATCGCCCGAGGAGAAATATCAGAATCCAGGAATTGGTTAATCAAGGTTCATCGTATGGGATACTCCAGCGACCAAAGATTAGGAGAATATCAAGAGAAGTTTTTAATACTTTCTAAAATGATGACTCTTTTTATCGGCGAGATAAGAAAACGAATCAAAAGTTCTCCATAATTCCATCTTGCTATAAATCAATATATCTATAAAAGCTATTCCCCTCTTGCCAAAGAGATTTTTTTATTATATAAGGAGGATAACCGACCAATAGGGGGTTGCACCGATGACAATCACCGAGTTTTTCGCTAGTCTTCATGGCATCTCATTGAGATATTGGGGAGAAATAGGTCTTGCCGTTCACGTAGTTTGCGTACATCAAGGAAGACAAATCCGTAAATCAGGTGAGCCCTATTTGGAGCATGTCTTCGGCGTTATGGCTCAAATGATAGCAATGAAACTTCCAAAGGTTACAGTTATTGCTGCTTGTCTTCACGATATTGTTGAGGATACTGATGCCACAGTGGAAATGATTAGGGACAATTTTGGTGAGAAAGTCGCCAGAATTGTCTGGGGCGTCTCTAAGGGGCCTCATGAGGATTTTGATAGTGAGCAAGAGAGGCTTGATGAGTTCTACGAGCGTTTTATGAGGTGTATTCAGGAAGATTGGGAGGCCGTATTCCCTAAGTTGGGTGATCGATTACACAATCTTCTCACCCTCGAAGGTCTTCGCAACAGCGATCCAGAATTGTTTCAGAGAATGCCGATGGAGACAATAAAATTCTATGTCCCATTAGCATTTAAGTATGCCCCACCGTTAGTTCCGCCACAGTACCGTTCCCATCTTATAAGGTATGGTCATCAACTAAGTCATCTTGCCTTGTCTTACTTACCCCTTGGCCCGAAGTGATTCGGGCTTTTGTTTTGACAAAGAAAAATTGTGTTATAATAAAAATAGTTCAATTTTAAAGTAAGCAATATTACGAAAAATATGATAAACTATGATTGAGAAGTTTTGAAGTTTATTTCAAATATTAAAGAAGGGGAGCAACTATGCCTAAAGGATCAAAAATTCTCTTGGTTGATGACGATAAGATGCTGGTTGATCTTTATAAAGAACGGTTGGAAATTGCTGGTTTCAAAGTGGAAATAGGCCGTAATGGCGAAGAAGGTATTCGCAAGACCAAAGAATTTAAACCAGATATTATTCTTTTGGACATTATGATGCCGAAAGTTGACGGTTATGAAGCTCTGGCAGCCATCAAAAGCGATCCGGCAACCAAAGATATTCCGGTGATTATTCTTTCAGCTCTAATGCGCGATGTCAACAAAACTCGGGCAATGGAAGTCGGGGCGGAAAACTACATTATTAAATCGGAATGTATGCCCGGGGATGTCATCAAAAAAATTGAACAAACTTTAGATAAGAGCATTAAAAAATAAAATTTCGAAAAAGGAGATTACATGGAGCAAGGCAAAACTGTCCTCTTAGTCGATGATGATTTAACTTTAAGAGAAATGTATGAAGAGCGTTTGAAAGCTGAAGGATTTATGATTATTCAAGCCACTAACGGCCAAGAGGCTTTAGATAAAGCCAGGCAAACTAAACCCAATGTAATTTTACTCGATATTATGATGCCAAAAATCAATGGTTTTGATGTTTTAAGGCAAATAAAAGCTGAAGACCTTTTAAAGGAAATCCCGGTGATAATTTTAACTGCTCTCATTCAAGATGTCGATCGAGTCCAGGGTAAAAAATTAGGGGCTGCCGACTATATTGTCAAATCAGAAACCATGCCCGGCGAAGTCATCGCCAAGATAAAGAATGCAATTGGAGAGAAATAAATTCTAAGTACTAAAATCTAAATCCTAAACAAATTCAAAATTTTAAATTCAAATGTCTCAAACTTTAGAATTTAGAACATTAAATATTGTTTCGAATTTAGTGCTTAGGATTTCGGATTTCCGCCAAAGGCGGTTAATATCCTTCAAAGGGATTACTTCGGCCGAAACCGGATTCTGTTGGTAAATTGATTGGCTGACCAAAGGTTTTAAGGTTAAGAAATTTTTCAATTGTTTCATTGGAAATTTTAATGTTTTCTAAAGTATCGGTAAGCGATACTTCTTTTTTGGAAAAAGCGGCGCCTTCAATTTGAGCGTCAAAAGCGGCAACTTCGGTGCCGCTTGGGGCTTTGCTTTGTAAAGCAATAGTGTTAATGGAAATCAGCCGTGAGCTTGTCTCAATTTCCTGCAAAAATTTCATAAAATTAATAAATTCACCGCTTAATTTCATCGAAAAATCAACCTCTTTAGTTTGGGCGGCAGCCGGCGGAGAGGTTGCCGTCGGATTGACGGATGTTTGTGGGGAAGCGGTAGTGGTTTCCTCTTCTTTGGCGCTTGCTTCTTGGGATTTTTCCATGCTCATTTCCTCGACTTTCAGAGAATTAGAGCCGGCAATAGCAGTAAGTTCAATCACCAGTTGGCCGGATTCTGAATCTTTGGGAATATATTTTAAAGCAATTTGAGAAATCTCCGGAATTCGAGGGTTAGTTTTTAATCCGGCAATAATTTGTTTTTTTTCTTCAACGGTTTTTTGTTCTGATTGGGCCTGTTTTAATTCTTGCCAGGATTTCCAAACCGAGGCGACCACCGGCCAAATGACAAAAACAATAATTATTAAGATTAAAATGATTGAAATGATAAAGATTAGAAAGGGTTTCCTTTTTGTCATTTAATTTCCTTCATTTTCTTAAAACCTTGATTTATTCCTGAAACTGAACCGGTAATACTTTTTTGTTCAAGATCAAATTCTAAAGTAAATTTTAATTTTTCAGCCTCTTGATTTTGATCTTTGGTCAAGGAAGAACTTTTAAAGGCAACATTTTGGAAAAAAACCGAATTTTCTAATTTTTCTTTAAATTTTATCACTTCTCGTTCAGTGGTGGTATTTCCCTGGAGGATAAAATTAGGAGTTTTGGCAGAATTGGCAGTAAAATTTTCAAATTGAACATCTTGGGGGACGCTGTTTAGTAAATCTTGGAGGACTTGAGACCAAAAGACCTTTTGTAGATTTATCTCTTGGGTGGTTTTTTCTCGGTCATTAATAGCTAAAGCCATTTCTTGAAGATCTTTATCTTCATCAAGCTGAGCCATTCCCTGAGCGACGTTGCTGGTAGCGGTTGTTAGATTGGCTTTGATGGTCGATTCAAGCGATTTGGCAATCACCCCCAAAATCGCAAAAATTATCACCGCCACAATACAATAGCTGACTAAAGAGGCATTTCGTTTAGCCGCTAGGCGTCTTAATTTCAATTCCGGGGGTAAAAGATTAATATTAATCATATTTTTTTCATTGCCAGGCCGATAGCGGCGGCAAATTTAGAATTATAAGTTTTGATCTGGATCTGGGGCCAGCCTATTTCGGTTTTAATCTTTGTTTGTTTTTCGATTAAATTAACTAGCTCGGGAATATTGGCGCCGCCGCCGGCTAAAATGATTTTTTTAAAGATCGTCGCTTGTCCAATTCGATTTTGATAATATTTGATCAAATGGAGGATTTCAGAATTTAGGCCTTTCAAATTTGGCTCGAGCTCTTTTCCCAAATCATCACCGCCGATGGAAATTGTCGAGGTCATTTTAATCGTTCCTTGATCATAGCAGATAATCCCGGAGGTTTTAGCGCCGATATCAACTAAAAGATAGGGTCCTTGGTCAAAAGTCGGAATCAGCGCCCGGACGACTGCCACTGGTTTAGTTTCCAAATTTGAAAGTTCCAACCCAGCCATTTGAATTGTCTCGGCTAAAGAATCGACAATTTTTTTAGGAGCGGCAACCACTAAGACATCAACTAAATTTTGACCCGGAAGCCGGCCAACAATTTGCCAATCAATATACATTTCTTGGGGAGGAATAGGAAAAAACTCCGAGGCTTGATAAGGAATATTTTTATTGATTTCTTGCGGAGTCATGCTGGGAATACCGATTGATTTGGTAAAAACCAATGATTCTGGTAACGCCGAGGAGACAATTCTGGCGTTGATTGGATGAGGTTTAGCAATTTTTAAAGCCGATAAAATCGCCTCGGCGATTTTTTTCTTGTCTCTAATGCCTTCTTTACTGAGAGTTTTTGGTTCGATTGGAACTTCGGAGACGCCAAAAAGTTTAGACCCGGCACCTTCGCCTTTTAATTGAATGACTTTAAGAGTATGAAAACCAATATCTAAACCAAAAATAGGTTTTTTCAATCCCAAGACCGATTCGTACACTAAACCCTCCTTCACTTCGATTATATCATAATCGAAGAAATTCTAAATTCGAATATCGAAATTCTAAACAAATTCAAAATTATAAATAATAAATTCAAAACATTCCTCATCGTTTAGGATTTCGGATTTCGTGCTTCGGATTTCCACGCTAAGCGTGGCTAATATTCTTCTTCCCAGTGATTAATTTCGATAACAGGGGTTTCCAGCGGATTACCCAAAGCAGTATTGATAATATCAGCATCAAAATAAATATTAGTAATGCGATAACCGGAAATCCAAGTTCGTCTGGAAATTACTCCGCCGGTAAGATTTAAAGGATAGGGTATTGACGAATCAACTCGAAAACGATCGCCGGCATAAACCAATCCGCTGCCGGAAAAATTGCCAAGTGTTCCAATCTCAACGTCTCGCATCGAGAGAACCCCGGAGGCTCCTCCGCCTGAAGGGGTGTTAGTCAATAATTGTCCTAAAGATATCCTAATACTGCCGCTGGCGGCAATTACTCCGTTCATAGTAATGGTTCTTCCCCAATCAATATCCAATGGCCCGTCAATGAAGACCACGCCGTTGAAGGTTCCACTGCCAAAGTTGGGTATAAGATTTTTAAAATCGCTTTGGCTGGCATAATATTGTCCTTGAATTTGAGCCAGCGTTTTATAGGCATCAAAACTAATTGAGGGAATGGTTTTGGGAGGCGCTCCCTCCAACGGAGTACAGCCGGGATTATCAGCACATTGGGTGGTTTCCGGATCGCCGTCGTCAATCAAAAGACAATTGCAATCGAGGGTTGAGCCGGATTTTAAGTCAACTTGATTACCTGCCTCGACAGTTTTTTCGACATCAACATCAGAGCTGAATTTAAGATTAATATCCCGATTCGATAAAACTCCTCCCCCAAAAATTTTCACTGGCGCATACCAAAAATCAACATCAGCAATTGAAGAGCCAGCTCCCGAGCCGGTGGTATAAATTCCGCCATCATAAGGATAGGGCGGCGGGGTGTTGGCTTGAGCAATACCAACTTTGATCTCCCGTCTGGCGGTTCTTAAGGTGCCAATTTGATAACTACCGATTGAAGTGACAATCGCGGCGGCCTTAGCGGTATTTTGGATTGTAACCGAATAAGAGCCCTTAGCAATTAACGCCGGAGCTGGATGATCAAAATACTTCACCCCGTCAACGGTATTAAGAAAAGTATTTCTGACTTCGGCATCATATTGAATTAAGTAGATTGCTTCTTGGACTCCGGCTTCGGCTAAAGAAAAAGCCGCTGCCGTCCCTTTATTGTTGCGGGCGATTGTCAATTCACTAAATAATGCGTCAGCATATAGATAACTGGCGGCGACTAAAACCATCATTAAAATCAAAACTGTAATGGTTATATATCCGCGTTTAAATTTTAATTGTCTGATAATTTTCGACATATTATCTTTAAAATCCTAAATCATAAATCCTAAATTCTAAACAAATTCAAATATTCAAATTCTAAATTTCTAATGTGTATTGAATTTTGATTATTAGAATTTAGATATTGTTTAGGATTTGGTGCTTCGTGCTTCGAATTTTTAACTTTCATTGGATATTTCTTCCTAAAACTTTAGTTTCAAACGAATAGGTGGAGGTGCCGTTTGAGACATTAAATGAGATAATAATCACATCCTCACCCCAAAATTGCAGTTGGCTAATGTTCTGGGCTTTTATTTGATTTAAATCAGTATATTCAGTCGGCAAAGTCCCTTCGGAGCCAGTGGTTGACCAAAGGACCCATTCAGCAGGCTGAGAAGGGAAAGCGAAGTGGCTTACTTTTCGATATAAATCAGTCCCGGAAAGATAATAAGTGATGTATTGGATTTGACCGGTGGTGGGCCAGAGATCGTGGCCATCTTGGAATTTAATCTCTGCCGGTGGTGTGCCGACGCCAGGATCTTCCGGGAGGACTGTCACCAGCTCGACTGCTTGGCGAAGATCGCGGGTGATTCTTTCTAAGGCAATTCGGCCATTTTGGGTTAATTCAGCGCTTTGAGAATTGCGCTGATAGGATTTGTATGATATTATATATGCTGTCCAAGCGGCCAAAATAATTAAAGCGCCTAAAAAAACCACCGTCAAAATCTCAACCAGGGTAAAAGCCTTTGATTTTTTAATTTTCATTTTAATTTTCATTATCAACTTATTACTTTTGACTTATTACTTTTTACTTAATTTTAGTGTCTGGTCTTAATCGTTGCTGTTTGAAAGCTTCTCTCACCGCCATCATGCGGCCAAAAAATCGTCACCACAATTTTTTTCATATTGGTATCATTAGTTGATTCTGCAAGTTCGGTGGTAATATAAACAACATCAATTTTTTGCCAGTAGTCATAGAAAGGACTATCTTCTTCAGTTGAATACCGCGTCTTAAGCCCAGGTCCGATTGGGAGATTGTCATAAGAAACAGCTAATTTTTCGTCTAAAAGACCAGAGGCTAAATTAGCAGCAGTTGTTTCCTGCCTGGCAATTTTGCTGATTTGAAAACTATAGGAATAGAAACCAACAATTCCCAATAAACCAATTTCCAAAACAAAAGACGCCAGCAGAACCTCAATTAAGGTAAACGCTTGATTAATTTTTTTATTCTTCTTCATATTTTTTTACTACAGTTTGATTACTCCAGCGGGGGAGACATTAATCGTTTTTGAGGCCTCTCCGAGGGTAACAGTGATATCGCCGGCAACGCTTGGGCCGCCGTCCGGACTAAAAGCAATCTCATTTTCTAAAGCGACAATTTGAGGGGATAAACTTATGGTTACTCCATTAGATAAATTAAAAGTTTCTAAGACGATTTTCCCGCCATCATTTTTAACTAGCTGGATATTGGCTGGATCTGGATCGACCGCGAGATTAAATTTAATTAGGTGTTGTTTTTGAGTAGTCACTGCCTCTTCTTGGGCCTGGCGAAGTTTATTAATGATAATTCTGCTTGAACCCCAAAGCTTAAAAGCCGGCATATAATTACTAATAACGGGGATTGTTACTGCCGCTAAAATACCCATAATTGACATCACTATTAACAATTCATAAAGAGAAATAGCCAGACGACTACGAAATACGAAACTATACAAAAATACGAAAATTAATTTTTTTGTACTTTTGTACTTTTTTGTATTTTGTAGTCTCATATTACATTGACTAAAGAATAAATTGGCATAATTACCGCTGCCACCACCAAGCCGACGCCGGCGCCAATAATAATTATTAAAATTGGTTCGATCAAAGTAGCTAAATTATTAGTAGTGGTTTCGATTTCTTTTTCAAAAAAGTCAGCCATTGAAAGCAAAACATAATCAAGCTTGCCGCTTTTTTCGCCAACCGCCATCAGATGATAAATCATCGCCGGAAAAATGCCTTGTTTTCGAACCGAAGTCGAAACCTGGACGCCGTTTTCAACATCTTTGGCAATTTTTTTAAAAGCTAGTTGATAAACCCGGTTGGTAATTACCCCCGAGACAGTAGCGAGAATATCAAGCATCGGCAGTCCGGAAGCCACCAGGGTTCCCATCGTCCGGGCAAATCTGGCCATATAGATTTTTTTTATTAATCCGCCAATCAGAGGGATTTTTAATTTAAAGCGGTCCCAAATAAGCCCGCCAGTGTTAGTTTTTGCCCAAAAACGAATACCTAAAATTCCACCAATTAAGACAATCAAAAAAATATACCAATATTTTCTCATAATATCGCTAGTGCCTAAAACTATCCTGGTCACAATTGGCAACTCGACTCCCATATCATTGAAGACTGTTTTAAGTTGGGGGATGACAAAAAGGAGCATTAAAATAACAATTGCCACTAAAGCCCCGATAACTAAAATCGGATAGGTGGCAGCGGCTTTGATTTTTGAAATTAAATCGTAATCCTTTTGCAGCTGATCTGACAAGCGGTCTAAAACATCGTCTAATCTACCGCTTTTTTCGCCAGCCCGCACCATGGCAATATGAAGTTCGGGAAAAATTTTTGGATATTTAGCCATTGATTCTGAAAGAGCTTTGCCGCCTTTAACTTCAAGACCGATTTGACCGATGACTTTGGAAAAAAACTTATTTTCCGTTTGTTCTTCTAAGGCGTTAAAAGCGTCGTTAAGCGGCAGTCCCGATCTAATCATCATTGCCAGCTGTTTTGAAAAGATAATTTTATCTTTAAGGCCGACCTTGCCGCCTAAAAAGGGGATTTTAAGGTCTTCTTTGATTCCAGGTAGTTTGGTGCCGGCTTTTTTAATTTCTAAAATAAAAAGACCTTCTCCTTGAAGAGATTTTATTGCTGCAGCTTCATCAGCGGCTTCAATCGTGCCGTTCTGGATGGTACCTGCTTGATTTTTACTGGTATAAATAAATTTCATAGTTTGATTAATAGACTAATATTTATCCCATCATCAATCCTTAGTGACTCGCCAAATTTCTTCTAAGGTTGTTAAACCAGCCAAAGCTTTAAGAATGCCATCTTGTTTCATCGTCACCATGCCATTTTTAATCGCCTGATAACCCAAATCAGTCCCCGAAGCCCGTTTGGCGACCATTTCTTTTAAATTGTCGCTTAAATTGAAAACTTCAAAGATTCCCAACCGGCCTTTATAGCCGTTGCCACTACAGTTATCGCAACCTTTGCCATGAAAAAATTCGATTTTTGTCGGCTTTTCAATTTTTGGGGGGAGAATGTTCAGTTCTTTTTGAGCTAAATCTTTTTCTCCGGCCTCAATCGAAAGCGGCTCTTTGCAATTTTCGCAAATTCTCCGGCAAAGTCTTTGAGCTACCACACAATTAACCGAAGAATTGACTAAAAATGGTTCAATTTTCATATCAAGCAGTCTCGGAACAGCCCCGGCAGCGTCATTTGTATGGAGGGTTGATAAAACCACATGGCCGGTTAGAGCTGCATGAACCGCCATATCAGCGGTTTCATAATCGCGAATTTCCCCAATCATTATCACATCTGGATCCTGGCGGACTATTGACCTTAGACCATTGGCAAAAGTAAAACCGATCTGGCTGTGGACTTGAGATTGATTAATATCTTTCATGCGGTATTCGACCGGGTCTTCGAGGGTGACAATATTGATGCCGACATTTTTTATTTTGTCAATCACTGCGTAGAGGGTGGTAGTTTTTCCTGAACCGGTAGGGCCGGTGACTAAAATCATCCCGTGCGATTTATGAATATTTTCATCCAGGACACTAAAAGCACTGCCGCCCAAACCGAGCTGTTCTAAGGTGAGGATGCCGGCTGATTTATCTAAAATACGCGCTACGACTTTCTCACCGTTAACTGTTGGCAGAGAAGAAATTCGAAAATCAACTTCCGCGCCATCAAGGACAGTTTGAAATCGTCCGTCTTGGGGAAGACGGGTTTCATCAATTTTCATATTAGCAAGAATTTTTATTCTTGAGACAATTGCTGGTTGAATCTCACGGGGGAGGGAAATAACTTTTTTTAAAATACCGTCAATACGATAACGAATAGTAATTTCATCTTCAGTTGGTTCGATATGGATATCAGAGGCCTTTTCTCTGATCGCTCTCTTAAAGAGAGATTGAACGATTTTTGCCGCCGGGGCGGTTTCGATAATTTCCTCTTTTCTGGCAGTTTCGGCGGCTTGTTTTTGAGGTTTTAACTCCTCTTCTCCTTCTTCTTCAGCTGATTCGACAATTTTTTTGAGTTCTGCCGATAAAGCAGAATATTGGTCTAAAACGTGATTTAAATCAGCTTGAGTGCATATACGGATATCTAAATCAAGGCCAGTTTTTTTCTTGACAAATTCAATCGCCTCTCGATCTTCCGGATCAATCATCGCCACCACTAATTTAGAGTCTTTTTCTTCAATGGGAACTAGCTGATAATGACGAGCAATATGTTCAGGAAGTAAGCTTAGTACTTTTTTCGGGACAGTGGTTTTTGATAGATCAACATAGCCAATATTTGCCGGAGAAAAAACCGCCTCGGTTTCTTTATTTATATCTTTACCAGAGGAAATTTCTTGTTTGAGTTCTTTGCTCGGTCGAAATCGCGGGATGTTTTTTTCTAAAGAAAGATAGGTTTTAGCGGGATTCCGGACATCTTTGATCGTTTTGGAAGGATATTTGATCATCACAAAATTGCCAAACCCAGGAATACTAATTTCCTTGCCTAAAGAGAGCTCTTGGCTGATGGCTTTTTGCAAAACATCAAGCGTTCTATTAACCTTGTCTTGGGTAATACCGGAACTTTGAACAACTAATTTTTGTAAATCTTGTGATGTCAAAAACCCCTCCGC
>JBBUEO010000008.1:24112-29262 GCA_038056915.1 Patescibacteria group bacterium | reverse complement strand
AATAACAAGTAGAGCTTTGCTCTAGAGACGAATGGCCTGCCATGAGGAACGACGAGAGCTTTGCTCGAAGGAGAGACGAATGGTTTTTTATCGAAAATATCGCCCGCAAAAATTTAGCGAAATTGTCAATCAGGAACACATTAAGCAGGTTTTGACTAATTCTTTAGCCAGCAATAAATTTGGTCATGGTTATCTTTTTGCCGGGCCTCGCGGGATCGGCAAAACCACCATCGCCCGGATTTTTGCCAAAGCTCTGAATTGTAGCGGTCGAAAATTAACCAAAAATTCTTTTGAACCTTGCAACCGCTGTCTTTCCTGCAAAGAAATTACCATGGGCAAATCTTTAGATTTAATTGAGATTGATGCCGCCTCTAACCGGGGAATTGATGAAATAAGAGATTTAAGGGAAAAAATCCGTTTTGCCCCGACTGCCTCGGTTTATAAAATCTATATCATTGACGAAGTCCATATGTTGACCAAGGAGGCCTTTAATGCTCTCCTTAAAACTCTCGAAGAACCGCCAAAACATGCGATTTTTCTGATGGCGACGACTGAACCGCAAAAAGTCCTGCCGACAATACTGTCGCGTGTCCAGCGGTTTGATTTTCATCAGGCAACTGCCGCAGAAATCGAAAAATTGCTTCAAAGAGTTGTCCGTTTGGAAAATATCAAAATTGATCAAGAGGCAATAATATTAATCTCTCAGCTTGCTTTTGGTTCCTATCGGGACGGTTTATCGCTTTTGGATCAAGTTTCATCTTTGAAAAATAAAATTACTTTAACTGCTGTCCAAGATATCCTTGGGTTGGCTCAGGAAAAAAGTATTTTTGATTTTATTGAACTTTTAGCCCAAAAAAATCGTCAAAAAGCTTTCGAACTTGTCTCTAAGCTCTATTTTCAGGGGGTTGATTTAGAAAATTTTGCTGTTAAACTAATTGAAATATTGCGAAAAATTGCTCTTGAAAAAATTGGCGAAAATCAGCTTTTTGATTTAACCCAAGAACAGCAGGAAGAGGTCAAAAAATTGGCCCAAGAGTTTGAATTGGAAAGGGTGATGTTAATGGTTGAAAAATTTGTTGAAAGTCTGCCGCAGATTAAGAGCGCTACTTTGCCGCCGCTACCATTGGAAATGATTATTTATCAGTTGACTAAGGAAGAAAATAATCATAAAAGCCGAGGGGATGCCCCGAGCGAAATGCCGGTGTCCCGAACGAAGTTCGAGACTAGGACGGATAGGGTGGCTGAAAGCGAGGGGCGACCCGCGGCGGCTAGAACCGTTAAAGTCAATCAAATTCTCTGGCAAAAAATAATTCAGGAAGCAAGAACCCATAATCATTCTTTGGCGGCTCTTTTAAGAGATGCCACAATTGCTAAAACTGAAGGGGAAACCATCACTTTAGCCTTTAAATTTCGTTTCCACGCCGATATGATCTCCGGCAAAAAAAATTGCCAAATGGTGGAGTCCTTAATTTATAAAATCACCGGCACAAAGTATCGGGTAACTTGCGTTGTCAATCCAGAAATAGTAATTAATGCGCCTCTTTCGCCTGATGAAGAACTCTTAAATGGTGCTAAAGAGGTTTTTGAGGTGGAGGAGTAGGGTTATTTAAACTGGAAGGAATTGAGAATAATGTTATAAGGGTCAACTAATTGAGGATCATTGACATCTTTTAAGATTATACTTGCGACAAATTTTGTACTTGGATTTTGTACAAGCGTTTCGGTCCAGGTGCCGATGGGATAATTTGCGTTAAATTGAAGGGCAGGATAACCGTTGACCGTCATATTTTTAGCCTCGCTTGTTGCAGTATATGATTTTATATTCTGATAAATTGAATTCATATCTCCTTCAGGGCAACTGACTGTCGTTTGATAAATAGTGGCTGACTTAGGGGCAATGTTAATATCCATATCGTTAAGATAATCCTCAGTTTTGCCGACCCATACCCCACCGGCTAAAGAAGATGCCGAGTGGCCTATAACTCCTGCAAAGATATTAGAAGGATATTGAAAAGAAATTTGAGGCATGCAAGAATCACTATGAATTTTGTCAATCGGCCCTTCCCAAGTTTTTGTTTCGACCTCCGGTGTAGCTGTTCCGTTATTATTGTTTGTTTGTCCACTGCCGCCAGTTGTTCCCTGATTCGTGCCGGTTGAAGCTGTTGGGCTTGAAGTTACTATACCAGATGGTGAGGTAGTGATTGACAAAGCCAGCGTCGGGCTGGTTTGGGATGAGGCAGGGGATTTCTGATAATTGTAGTACCAGCCGGTGTAGCCTAATCCAGCCGCCCCCACAATTATCAATGTCACCAAAAGCCATTTGCGGACTTTAAATTCGGTTGTCATAAATACCTCCGCTCCCCGCCAGCAACTGCGTAGCTGTGGGCGGGGAAGTCCGCCGAAAGGCGCACTGCCAGTAGAGGACGAAGTCCCTTTGGCAGTAAGCCTGAAGGCGGGCATTATTTATAGCTTATTAAATTATCAATAAGTATCTGATTCTCCAATCATCTGTTTATCTATTCATCTCCATTATATCACTTTTCCCCACAATCCACATTGTCCACAGCGCTTGACGCGATCGAAGATCGCGTCTAAGTTATAAGTAAAAAGGAATAGCTAATAAGTTCAATGCAAAAGGAAAAAGTAAAAGATTTGAAAAAGAGAGCGTTTATTTTTTCAGTTGAGATTATTGGATTTGTTGAAAAATTATCGAAAGATAGAACAGTCTATATTATTAATGACCAATTGTTAAGAAGTGCCACTAGTATCGGTGCCAACATTATCGAAGCCCAATCAGCTTCAAGCAGAAAAGATTTCGCCAACTTTTATCATTTTGCCTTGAAATCAGCCAATGAAACTAAATACTGGTTAATGCTGCTTTTATATACTAAAAAGTGCACTGATAAATTAGTGAGACCGCTTCTAAATGAATTAGATCAAATCTGTAAAATTTTAGCTAAAAGTATTTTAACCTTAAAAGGAAAATAGTTTTAAGTTATTAGTTGGAGTTATTACTTATTCGCTTTGACTTTTAACTTACCAAGGAGGCCTTTGGCCGACAACATCGCCAAAATTCCACCCCAAAACACTGAAGCTGAACAGTCGATTCTCGGCTCTTTGATGATTGACAAAGACGCGATTATTAAAGTCGCTGATATTTTATCAGCTGATGATTTTTACCGTCAAGACCACGGTGAAATTTACACCGCCATTTTGCAACTTTTTGAAAACAGAAAACCGATTGATGTGGTGACTTTAACCGATGAATTGGAAAAGGAAAAAAAACTCAAAAATGTCGGCGGCGCTTCCTATATTACCACCTTAGTTAATTCAGTGCCGACTGCCGCTCACATAACCACTTACGCGACGATTGTTCATCAAAAAGCGACTTTGCGGCGGCTAATTTCTACCGCTTCGCAAATTGCTGAATTCGGCTTTGATGAAACTTCCGATTTGGAGACTATCTTAGACAAAGCCGAAAGCGCCCTTTTTGCGGTTTCTCAAAAATATATTAAACAGTATTTTACCCCTATCAAAGACATTTTGGAGGAATCATTTGAAAGAATTGATCAACTCCACAAAGAAAAAGGGGTTTTACGCGGGGTGCCAACTGGTTTTCGGGATTTAGACAATCTCTTAGCCGGACTTCAACCCTCGGATTTAATCATTTTGGCTGCCCGACCTTCAATCGGCAAGTCGTCGCTGGCTTTAAATATTGCCGATCATGTCGCCTGCGAACAAAAATTGCCGGTGGGAATTTTTTCGCTGGAAATGTCAAAAGAACAAATCATTGACCGCCTTTTGTGTTTACGGGGAGCGGTTGATTCGTGGAAACTCCGCACTGGCAATTTGGAGGATGATGATTTTGGCAAGCTAAATTACGCCATGGGGGTCTTATCGGAATCAGCGATTTACATTGATGATTCGCCGATTGCCAATGCGATGGAAATCCGCACCAAAGCCCGGCGGCTGCAAGTCGAGCACAATTTGGGATTAATAATTATTGATTATTTACAGCTAATGTCGGGGATGGGTAATCGAAGTTCTGACAATCGAGTTCAGGAAGTTTCGGAAATTTCCCGATCATTGAAAGCTTTAGCTCGCGAGCTTAAAGTGCCGGTGCTGGCGATTTCCCAGCTTTCGCGGGCAGTCGAACACCGGCCGGATAAACGGCCAATGCTGGCTGATTTAAGAGAAAGCGGCTCGATTGAGCAAGACAGCGACGTGGTAATGTTTATTTATCGAGATGATTATTATGATAAGGACTCGGAGAGGAAAAATATAGCCGAAATTTTAATCCGCAAACACCGCAATGGTCCCACCGGCGACATTGAACTCTATTTTAAACCGGAATTTATGAAATTTGCTTCAATTGAGAAGAAGATAAAAGAGAAGTAAGTTATCCACAGGTCATATACTTGACTTTTGTTTATATATATAGTATAGTAGTATAATACATCATTTTGGACTTTAAGAAGAGGGAAAAACGGCAAAGGTAAGGTTAAGGAGGGGTCCTCATAACCTTACCCCTGCCGTTTAAAACAAAAACAAAAAAACTTGTACCTTACCAAAATACGGCAGGAACCCGGGGTGGAGTTACGCTGTCCTTACTCTAGACGCGTCGCGTTTATGGTAGGGACAAAGCCAATTACTTTGCCCTTACCACAAAGGCGCGACGAGCGGTCAACAATTTAAGATATATTTGGGCCGAATCTCGATCGCGCCTTTTTTGTTGGGAGAAAATATAGTTACCGGTCGCTATATTTTTAGAACTATATTTTGGTATAATTTATCTGTTATGGATTCAAAAATACTTCAAGGTCTAAATCACAAACAAATTGAAGCCGTTACCACCACCGAAGGACCAGTGCTGATTTTGGCCGGCGCCGGGTCGGGAAAAACCAAAGCCCTCACTCATCGAGTGGCATATTTAATTCAAGAGAAAAAAGTATCGCCTTATAATATTTTAGTTGTTACATTCACTAACAAAGCCGCTGAAGAAATGATCAACCGAGTCGCGCCGCTCCTCGGAAATTCGAAATTCGAAATTAGAAATTCGAAATTGCCGAAATATAAACTTCCTTGGGCCGGGACGTTCCATAGCATTTGCGTCAAAATTTTGCGTGAAGAAATTAGCGCTTTGGGTTTTC
>JBBUEO010000008.1:15837-24012 GCA_038056915.1 Patescibacteria group bacterium | reverse complement strand
TTCCATAGCATTTGCGTCAAAATTTTGCGTGAAGAAATTAGCGCTTTGGGTTTTCGCCGATTTTTTACCATTTATGATGAGGATGACTCTTTGTCAGCGATTAAACATTCGATGTCGGCTTTAGAGATTAATCCTAAAGAATATAATCCCAAAGCAATTAAGAATTTTATTTCCGGGGCAAAAAACGAGCTTTTAGACCCTCAAAAATATCAAAAATATGCCCAAGGATATTTTGGAGAAGTAGTTTTAAAAGTTTATTGGCAATATCAAAAAGATCTAAAAATTGCCAATGCATTGGATTTTGATGATTTGATTATGAAAACGGTGGGAATTTTCCAAAAATACCCCGCAGTTTTACGAAAATGGCAGAAAATCTTTGCCTATATTTTAGTTGATGAATATCAAGACACCAATCACGCCCAATATGTTTTGATTAAACTTTTGGCCCAAAATCATCAGAACCTTTTTGTCATCGGTGACGATTTCCAAGCGATATATTCTTTTCGCGGAGCTAATTTTCGAAATATTTTAGATTTTGAAAAGGACTATCCTAAAGCCAAAATTATCAAAATGGAACAGAACTATCGGTCAACTAAAAAAATTATCTCCGCCGCCTCTAAAGTAATTGAAAAAAATATTTTAAGATCCGAAAAATCGCTTTGGACCGATAATGAAGAGGGCTTGCCGGCAATAATTTTTGAAGCTGAAAACGAAACCCAGGAAGTTGATTTTATTTTGGATGAAATTAAAGCCCTAAGTCATATTGGCAATTTAAATCAGTTTGTGATTTTATATCGAACCAATGCTCAATCACGGATTTTTGAAGAAGGACTATTGCAAAGAAATATTCCTTATCGTTTAATCGGGGCTTTAAGATTTTATGAGCGAAAAGAAATTAAAGACATTTTGGCCTATTTAAAATTAATCGCCAACCCCGAAGATCGAGTATCCTTAAGAAGAATTATTAACGTCCCGCCGCGGGGAATTGGAAAAGTAACTCAAAAGGAAAAAGTAAAAAGTAAAAACGAGAATCCGAAAATCCTTAAATTTTATCAAATGATTGATGAGTTTCGTATTAAAGTAAAAAAGATAAAATTGCCTGAACTTATCGATTCGATTTTAGAAAAAACCGGCTACCGCGAGTGGCTTTTAGACGGTACTGAAGAAGGAGAGATGCGGCTGGAAAATATTGAAGAATTAAAATCAGTCGCTAAAAAAGCTAAAAATTTAGAGGAATTTTTGGAAAATGTTTCTTTGGTTTCGGATATTGATAGTTACGATCGTCAAGCCAAGGCAGTGACTTTAATGACTTTGCATAATGCCAAGGGATTAGAATTTCCGATTGTGTTTATCACCGGCATGGAGGAAGGTTTATTTCCTCACGCCCGCTCGATGATGGAACCGGCCGAGCTTGAAGAAGAGCGCCGGCTCTGCTATGTCGGGATGACGCGGGCGCGGCTGCGTTTATATTTTACTTTTGCCCATGCGCGGCTAATTTACGGCGGACTCCAGGCCAACCAACCCTCGCGCTTTCTCGCCGATATTCCTGAAGAATTGGTGGAGCGAATTTGAAATTAGATTTGATTTTCCAGATTGGACCTTAGAGGTCGAGGGTAAACCTCATTTCGGAAGTGAGGTTTTTTTGGTTAGATAAAATAATTGGATTAGCGCATATATTTTTCATCTGGGGCTTGACCCCGCCACAACAGCTTTCTGTAAAACCTACTACGTAGTGTACTTACAAGAGCGCTGTGTGCGGGGTCAGCGGGGTGAACTGAACTTTGTTCTAGTTCGCCCCTTGATTTTTTAGGAATTTCAGTTATAATATAGACAATTCGGGCTTTAGGCCTGAAAACTGCTGGCGAGCAAAAACGCTAAGGAGGTGCTGACCATGCCAAAGGGCATGCTCGGCCTATCGCTCCAGGAAGCAGCTGGACCGATTGAGGATCTGCTTGAGAAGTTATGCGGTGATGAGGGGCCTGAATGTCTCAAAGCGTTTAAGCGTTTCCTCCGTAAGGAGGATCATCCTTGGCCAGAAGCAGTAAAAGTTGCCTCTGATCTGTTTGAATTTGTCACCACCGTCAAGCAGCCGGCGATTCCGTCGTTCGATGCCGAGGCCATGTTCGTGGTTACCCCGGAAGAACAGCGGAAGACCGCCAAGGTGTTGATTGGCTGGGTCGGCCCCAAGCTCCAGGGTCTCGTCAAGGGACTTGTGGAGACCGACGTGGCGGAGGCGACGCTCAACGTCCGCCAGCTGACAAGGCTGGCGACAAACCGAAAGATCTTCGACGCCCTCGGCGGCGAGGGAGGGATCGAAGTCGCCCTGGCCCATGTGTGGCAGATGCTTGAGCCGCAGGGTCGTGGTCGGGAGGGCATCCTTTTGACCAACAACGGATGGGCTAATATCATCCCCGTCCGTATTAATGGTGTAACCTGGGCGGTCTACTGCTACTGGCGCCCGGACTACGGCGACTGGGATGTCGAAGCCTATCCGGTGACGTATCCGAACGAGTGGTACGCTGGCGATCGGGTTTTCTCCCGCTGATTCTCTTCTCTCTGACCCTCTGGCTCTTTGGTTCTTTGACTCTTTCTGTTTCCGGACCAATAGAGCCGAGGCGAACAAATCACGGCTCTCCGAAATCCCGCCTCTGGCGGGACCAGGAGAGCCGCCTTTTTTAAGATAAAATTGACAATCGACCCAATTACTTTAAAATAAGAAATTGAAACCCCATATTGTCTTAAAATAAGGAGATAACATTATTACTTTTCTAATCGCAATTTGGCTGATGCTGACCAATACCCATCAAGAAACAACCCCGCTCGTTTCCGGAGTGGTTGACAGTTCGGATCCCAATCATCCGATCGAGGTCTATTACGGCCGGCCGGAATTTCGGGATTTAAAATCAATGACCGCTGATTTGGGAATTACTATTTTTGCTGAAGACAAAGCCCAAATTTTTCCCGAACCGGCAATGGGGGTGGGAAGCAAAATCACCATTCAAAGGGCTTTGCCGGTTTTACTTGATGACGGCGGCAGTCTTCATCTTTATCGAAGCTGGGAGACCCAAATCAAAGATTTTTTATTAGAACAAAAAATTGTTTTGGGCGATCAGGATAAAATCGAGCCGGAGCAAAGCACTTGGCTTAGACCGGAGATGAAAATCGCCATCGTTAGAGTGGCTGAAACCGAGTTAAAAGAAGAGGAAGAAATTCTTTATAAGACCTTAACCAAAGACGATTCGACAATGGAGAAAGGACAAACCAAAATCTCCCAAGCCGGCAAAACGGGCAAAAAGATAAAGACCTTTTTAGTCCGGCGGGAAAACGGCCAGGAAGTTTCCCGCGAACTCTTAAGAGACGAAGTTAGCCAAAAACCGCAGGATAAAATTGTTATCGTCGGGACAAAAATTGTCGAGATCGGCCGGGGAACGGCCACTTGGTATGATCTCATTTCAGGCAATACCGCCGCCCATAACACCTTGCCAAAAGGGACGATGGTTAAAGTTACTAATCTAAATAACGGCAAGTCAGTGGTGGTAAAAATTATTGATCGGGGGATTATGAGCGGAGCAATTATTGATCTTTCAGCTGACGCTTTTTCCCAAATTGCTCCTTTAGGCGCGGGAGTGATACTAGTTCGATTAACTAAAGAATAACATAATTTCTTAGCTCGCTTGTCGGCTCAAAGATGTGCGCTCTATAGGAGCGGCCTTTGGCCTTCCTATGCGCTTGCGACCCACTTTGAGCTCTCCAAGCTCGCTTGGGAAAGATGATATAAATAATTAGCGGAAGTTTATTAAATATCTCATTCGCGATTAATTAGCGTATAAAATTAGCGGATGTATGTTTTATCCAAAGAAATCCTTAGGACAAAATTTTCTCATCGACCTGGCAGTTTTGCCGAAAATAATCCAAGCCGCAGGCATTAAAAAAGGCGAGACTGTTTTGGAAATCGGCCCTGGTTTTGGAATTCTTACCCAAGCCATTTTAGCATCCGGCGCCCAAGTTTTTGCCGTTGAGAAAGATTTTCAATTAGTCGAAAAACTGCGAGAAAGTATCAAAAACAAAAATCTGACAATTATCCATCAAGACGCTCTCTTTTTTGATCCATCAAATTTAAAAAGCTATAAGTTAGTGGCAAATTTGCCTTTTAGTATTGCCAGTCCAATCGTTCGAAAATTTTTAGAAAATCCCAATCAGCCCGAAATAATGGTAGTAATGGTCCAAAAAGAAGTTGCTAAAAAAATTATTGCCAAACCCGGGGATTCTCAAAGGGGAGTCTTAACCTTAGCAGTAGAATTTTACGGCCAAGCGGAAATCATTGCCGAGGTTAATAAAAACAGTTTTCACCCCCAACCCAAAATAGACGCCGCTATTATCAAAATTAAACCATATAAAGACCACCGCGTAGGTGGTCTCAAACAGGTTGAGCCGAAATTATTTTTCCGGTTGGTAAGGGCCGGTTTTTCGTCAAAGCGTCGTCAAATCCACAATTCATTAGCGGCGACTTTAAGATTATCAAAGCCGGAAGTCAAAGCTTGGCTTGAAAAATCAAACATTAATCCCCAACTAAGAGCCGAGGATTTAACCTTGACTGATTGGCTAAATCTTAGTCAGCACAACCAGAACTTATCAACTTAATGGCTTAAGAGCCTTAAGCCATTAAAGCTTTAGTTTTTCCAACTCTTTCTCAATTCTTAATCTATTGTTATACTTAAATTATGAAAGAAGAATCAAAAGAAATTATTACAAACGGCAAGGAAGCTCTAAAAGCCGCCGCAGGAATCCCGATTGAGGCGGTCAAAACCACTGTCGAAGTTGAAAAAGAAGGCCTAAAAATGGTCGAAAAAGCCATCGTCTATCCGATTAAAAAACGCCGTTCAATTCAGGATTTTTTTTGGAAATCTAAAAGGGGAGTGATTACCGGTTGCGCTGACAATGATCCGGCCGGGATTGTCACCTATACCCAAACCGGGGCGATTGCCGGTTATCGTTTACTTTGGCTGGCATTGTTGGCTTGGCCTTTATTAGTGGCGATCGAAGAGATGTCAGCCCGAATTGGGGTGGTGACCAAAAAAGGCATTAACCAAGTAATCACCGAACACTACGGCCGATTTTGGGCTTATCTCGCAGCTTTAATTGTTTTAATTTGCAATACTTTTACTATTGGCGCTGATATTGCCGCCATGGCTGATATTAGCGCGATTGTCACCAAACTGCCGTCAATCATATTTGTGATTCTTTTCGGGGGATTATTTTTTTATCTTTTATGGAAAAAGGGGTACAAAATTGTCAGCCGTTATTTATTTATCTTGACGCCGATTTTCTTTTTATATATTGCTTCTGCCTTGCTTTTGGATGTCCCTTGGGGTCTGGCCTTAAGGTCGACTTTTATTCCCGAACTGGGCTCGATTAATTTAAGTTTAGCCACCATCGCGGTTGCCTTTTTGGGAACTACCCTCTCGCCCTACTTAATTTATTGGGAAACTACTCAAGAGATTGAAGAAAAAAAAGAGGTCAGCCAATTAAAAATTGAAAACCGCGGGACTATTTTAGGGATGTTTTTTACCCAATTTATCACCTTTTTTATTGTCGTTGCCGCTGCCGCCGCTTTTGGCGGCAACTTCCATGAAATTAGCAGTGCTAAAGAAGCCGCCTTGGCCCTAAAACCATTGGGCAATTTATCTTTTTTGTTTTTTTCTTTAGGAATTTTGGGGTCAGGCTTGCTGGGGATACCAGTCCTGGCCGCTACTACCGGTTATGCCGCTTCTGAAACTTTCGGCTGGCGTCGCGGTTTGGATGAAAAAGTCTCCTCTGCTCACGGGTTTTATATAGTGATGATTTCATCCTTATTAGTTGGCATTCTAATCGCTCTTTTGGGATTTAATCCGGTTTTAATGCTGGTTTATTCCCAGGTTTTAAATGGTATTTTAATGCCAATTTTAATAATTCTCTTGCTTTTAATCAGCAATAATCGAAAAATTATGGCCACCCACACAAATAGACTATTTACAAATTTTTTCGGCATCCTTGCTTTTTTTGTCTGTTTGGGTTTTGACATTTTGATGATCTATAATTGGCTAAAAAATTATATAAGTTAATTGCAATGGGAATTTTGTATATTGTTGCCACCCCAATCGGCAATTTGGAAGATATCACTTTGAGAGCGCTTAAGGTTTTGAAAGAAGTTGATTTAATCGCCTGCGAAGATACTCGTCGGACGAGGTTGTTACTTTCCCATTATCAAGTTTCAAAACCTTTGGTTTCTTTTCATCAGCATTCGAGATTACAAAAAATTGATTATTTAATTTCTGAAATATTAAAAGGGAAAAATATCGCCCTCGTTTCTGATGCCGGCACCCCGGGAATTGCTGATCCGGGCGGCGTCTTGATTGCTAAAGCGATAGCCAATATGATAGAAATAGAGCCGATTCCCGGACCATCAGCCTTAACGGCAATTTTATCAACCGCCGATTTTCCCGTCGATAAATTTTTATTTTTAGGCTATTTACCTAAGAAAAAAGGTCGAAGGAAACTTTTAAAATTAATTGCCGAAGCAGATTATCCTTTAGTCATTTTTGAATCTCCCCACAGAATTATTAAAACTTTAAAAGAAATTCAACAAATTGCTGGCGATAGATATATTATAATTGGTAGGGAATTGACTAAAAAATTTCAAGAAGTTGAGCGGGGACCGATTTCTAAACTGCTTTTTAAGATTCGGCCGCAGGGCGAATTTAGTCTTATTATTAAACCATGAACGATTCAACTTTTAACCCAAAAAATATTGAAAAAACTAATCAGTCTTTTTTTATTACTACAGCGATTTATTATCTTAATGATCCCCCTCATTTGGGTCATGCTTACGAAATAATCGCCGCCGATATTTTGGCCCGTTACTGGCGTCATAAAGATAGGGATGTTTTTTTCTTATCAGGCGTTGATGAGCATGGTCAAAAAGTCGCTTTGGCGGCGGCAAAACAAAATCTTGCCCCCCAAGAATTTGTTGATCAAATGGCTTTAAAATATCAGGCGACTTGGTCGGCGCTGGGCATTCAATATGATAATTTTATTAGAACAACTGATCAGAAGCATCAAAAGTATGTTCAAGATTTTTTAACTCGCCTTTTCGAATTGGGCTATATTTATCAAGACCGTTATCAAGGACTTTATTGCGTGGGCTGTGAGGAGTATAAAGTAAGCCAAGAATTACAAACAGGGAATATTTGTCCGATTCATCAAACCAAATGCCAAAGCGTTTATGAAGATGTTTATTTTTTCCGCCTTTCCAATTTTCAGATCCAAATCCTCGATATTATTCAAAATGAAAAAATAAAAATCCAACCGGCCGAAAGAAGAAATGAAATTTTAAGCTTTCTTAAAAATGAGCCCTTAAAGGATTTAGCCATCTCCCGAAGTAATGTCAAATGGGGGATTCAAGTACCCTGGGATAAGAAACAAACAATTTATGTTTGGGTGGATGCTTTATTAAATTATATTACCGGTTCGCGAGGAAATTGGCCGCCAACATTGCAAATTATTGGTAAAGACATTTACCGTTTTCATGCAATTATATGGCCGGCAATGCTTTTGGCGGCTGGTCTGGAATTACCGCAAAAGATTTTTATTCACGGATTTTTAACGATAAACGGTGAGAAACTTTCCAAAAGCCGCGGGAATATTATTGATCCATTGGAAATTGTCAAAATTTACGGGGTTGATCCTCTACGCTATTTTCTTTTTCGGGAAATACCTTTTGGTCAGGATGGCGATTTTTCCCTTGATCGTTTTGAGAAGCGCTACCATGATGATTTAGGAAACGATTTAGGCAATTTAGTTCAAAGAGTAATTTCAATGGCTAACCTATATCAAATTCCTTGGCAATACCGGACAATTGTTAAATCTTTTCGTCAAATTGATTTGGCAATTGAGAATTTACAATTTGAATCCGCCCTAAATTTTATTTGGCAAATTATTACCGAAGCCAATCAAAGCATCGCCCTCGAAAAACCTTGGGAATTAAAAGAAAAAAACCCCCAGAGACTCAATGAAGTTATCACCCAAATGTTAGAGGCTCTTTCCCAGATTGCCTATCAAATTGAACCTTTTTTGCCAGAAACATCGTGGTCAATTGTTGATCAGCTCAAAAGCCGAAAACCCTATTTACTATTTCCA
>JBBUEO010000008.1:7634-15737 GCA_038056915.1 Patescibacteria group bacterium | reverse complement strand
TTTAGAAATTAGAACTTAGAAATTAGAAATTTAAAACCGAAGGTTTTATATGTTTGCCTTTATCGCCGCCATAGCCCAAGCGGGCGGCATCATTGTTGATAAAATCGTCCTTACTCGCCGGCGGATGGAAATTCATGTTTTTATTCCCCTCTTATTTTTATTTTTATTTATTTTGACTGGTCTTTTGATGCCTCATTTAGGTAAAATAAGCTACGAGATTATTAAGCCCTATTATTTGGTGATTTTTTTGTTAATGATTGGCGCGGCGATTATCTGGAATGTCTTTTATTATCAGGGGGTGCAACAAGAAAAAGTTCATGAATTTGAAATGATAATTATGTTTCAGCCCTTGCTGACGATTCTTTTCGCGGCCATTTTAATTGAAAAAAATACTAATATTCACCTTTTGATTGCGGCAATTATTGCATCTTTGGCTCTAATTATTTCACACATTCGTAAAAATCATTTTGAACTTTCTTCCGGCTCGCGCGGTCTAATTCTGGCGGTTATTTTTATGTCATTTGAAATTATATTACAAAAAATCATTTTGGTAGTTTTTTCGCCAGTGGCATTATATTTTGTCCGCACAGGGATTATTTTTTTAATTTTTCTGATTTTATACCGGCCGCGTTTGGGGCAGGTAAGCTCAGTAAACACTTTTTTATTGCTGGCAACCTCGGGATTGGGAGTAGCCCAAATGGTTAGTAAATTATATGGTTTCCAAAGCTATGGGGTGATTTATACCTCATTAATTTTAATTTTATCGCCAGTGCTGGTATATATTTCTTCGACAATTTTACTTCATGAACGGCTAAAAGTTCGAACAGTTCTATCGGCTTTAGTGATTATCGGCTGTATTGTTTATGCCACCATATTTGGCAAGTAGTAAGTAAAAGCTAAGAAGTAAAAGTTCAACTTAAAAGTTATAACTTGAAATTATTACTTATTAGTTTTAACTTTTAACTTATGTATATTGACACCCATGCCCATTTAAATTTTAAGGCCTTTAATGCGGATTATGATGAGGCGATTGACCGGGCTTTTAAAGCTAAAGTCAGCGGAATTATTAATGTTGGTTCGAATTTAAAAACTTCCAAAAAAGCCATAGCCATTGCCGAAAAATATTCCAAAAAAGTTTATGCCGCCGTGGGCCTTCATCCTATTCATGTTAAAGATGAAAGTTTCAATGAGGATTTTTTTGAAGAATTAGCTAGAGAGAAAAAAGTTATCGCTTTAGGCGAGACCGGTCTTGATTATTATTACGATCGAGCATCAACCGAACTGCAAAAAGAAGTTTTTAGAAAAATCATCAAAATCGCCCAAAAAATCTCCAAACCGCTAATTTTACATTCCCGCGACGCCGGGACAGATGTTTTATCGGTTTTAATGGAGGAGAAAACGGAAATTAGGGGAGTGATGCATTGTTTTCAAGAAAATTGGCAGTTTGCCCGGGTGATTTTAGATATGGGTTTATATCTTTCTTTTACCGGACTGATTACTTTTTCTAAAAACCAACCTACTTTTGAAGTGATTAAAAATGCTCCTTTAGAGCGAATTTTAATCGAAACCGATTGTCCTTTTATGACTCCGGAACCTCATCGAAGTCGAGTCATTAAGCGCAATGAACCAGCATATGTTATCGAAGTCGCCAAAAAAATCGCTGAAATTAAAAAAATCCCTTTCTCAAAAGTCGCCAAACAAACGACCAAAAATGCGAGGGAGTTGTTTAAATTAAAGAAATAGAACAATAAAAAAACCGGCCACGCGGCTAGCGTGGCCGGAGATGTTCGGTTTGAACCGTTCCAGCTAATCGATAGCCGATGAGCTGGGTTTATCTTCCTTGACTCATTCCTTTAGCGGCGGAGATTGCCGCTTCAAGGGTGAGATGTTCCGGTGGCCGCGGCTCGGGCAGGATTATCGTTGGCAATTCCCCATCAATGGCAAATTGACAAGCGCGCCAAAAACCATCGGCGCCGACGAATTGGCCCGCAGCGTCCCCAAAAACAACTTGAGTGCCAGGGACTTCAGAGATGGAGAGCTTGGCAGCTTGAGTATGTTCCGGATTATCGTTATCTTCAAAAGCTACCCCCACCACGACAATTTGAATATCGGCGACCTCATAACGAAGATATGAGTCGAGTATCCCAGGCAGATGGGCTGCCCAGCCGGCACCGGCAATCAGGACATCCGGCGGGTTATTGCTATCGTGGTACTCCCTGACTTGTGCGAGGGTATCCTCAGCAGCCCGGTGGATAGAAGTGATTTGTACATCTCCCACCAATTCGATCTTTCTCTCTGTACAGGCCTGCTGAAGCAAGGTAAATCCGCCATGACATTGAGGCAAATCGGACTGTGAGCCGAGGATGACTGCGATTCTTCTCAACTTACGACCTCCTTAGACGATAATGAGCTGGTTAAGGCACTCCAACTCGCCAGTTAGTTTGCCGTCTCATCAAAAGGATATCTTAAAGCTTAAGAACTTGTCAAATTTGGATTATAGCAGAGAACATGGCTAAAATTATTTTGATTATCGTAATATATAGTTAAAATAATAACTAATTTTTCCGCACGGTCAACTTTTTATTTTGCCCGCGAGTAATAATGCCTTTTTTGCCAAAAAAACGCTCGATTTTTTCTTCATCAAAATGTTGATGGATTTTGGGTTCGAGATCTCTAATTTTTTGTTGGGCTAAAAGATATTCTTCAACCACCTGATCCATATCCTTATTAATTTCCTTATTTTTGTTCTTATTATCCTTATATTTATCCTTTTGTAGCGGGCATAAATGTCCGTATTCGCACCAGTCGCACAAAGGATTGGCTTTGGGAAAAAAATCGGTTTCTTTTTCTATTTTTGCGGCAGTTTTAATAATATGCTCTTTTATTTCTTCAATTTCATCCGGCCGTCTTTTGGTGGTCATTTGGGAATTATGTTTTAAAAAATATAAAGTTAAGCGGATATCTTTGGCTTCTGGCCAAAGGTATTCGACTGCCAAATGATACATGCAGAGCTGTTTATCTTGATCAATATTTTCCTTGCTTGGCAGCTGCTTGCTAGTTTTATAATCAATAACTTCGAAAGCCCCAAATGGCAGTTTATCCACCCGGTCAATCATTCCCGACAGCTGATGGTCGCCTAAGGGAATTAAAAATCTTTTTTCAACGGCGACGATATTTCTTAAGCCTGGTTTGTGGGAGCTGTGAAAGTGTCGGATCATATTTTCGCCCCAAGCAAAATATTGTTTGGCTTCAGCGGCGGAAGAAAAAATCTCTTCTTGCCATTTTGATTTATAAAAAGCCAAGAGCTCTTCGATCGGCGGCAGAATTGGGTCTTTTTTTAAAGCCAATTGGACGACCTCGTGAATAAGACTGCCAAAAAATAATTCCGGTTTTTCGGGAACCCGAACTCTTTCTAAATATTGAAATTGATATTTTTTTGGACAGCGGTTAAAAGTGTCCAGGGCGGAATAGGAAATGCGCATAAACTAATTATTAGGGTTTTTTAGCCAAAAGTAAAGATTTATGCGATAATAATATATAGTAATGCTACCGCGAATTTTACACACTAATTAGCGCGAATAAAGTTAGGATGAAGGCAGTGAAAAAGAGATCTTGGTTTTGGCTAATGATAATTGTTTTTGTCGTCGGGTTTATAGCTGGAGTTTTTTATTGGACTTATTTAAAAACTAAAAGAATTGCTAACTCGGCTTTAAAGGCAGGCCAAAATGCCCAAACCTATCTTACGCCAACGCCGACAAATTCGGCTATTTCCCAAACTACCTTGACTTTCCCCTCCGCCGATGCCGACGGGAAAGATTTAGCTGATATCTCCCGCTATCCCGATTCTATCAGATCTAACTATGATGAGTCTGATGATAGAATTACCCTTGAATATTTTGCTAAAACTGCTCCCGATAAAATCATCGAATATTATCAAAATCTTATCACTCAAAATGGCTGGAGTCTGACTGCAAAAGACGAGGGCTCATTGAATTTTTCCACCAACCGGGCCGAAGTGATGATTGATATTATCGATGAAGACAAGACTCCTGCTACCCAATATCAAATTTTATATACACCGAACTTTTTGAATGAGGTCGAATAATAGGTTGACTTTAATACCATATTAGCGATAAAGAAACTATAGATAATATCGTAAGGAAATTGTTTCGCCTCCATTATTTTGTCCTATAAATCAATTTACACCTACGAAGTGTAAATTAAAGAGGTCGATATTTAGTAATGGCTTGACATAGTCCTATATAAGATGTTATATTAATATCACCAATAATATTTATTATAACTATGGCTAATAAGACTATTAATGTCAACCAGCTGCAAGCGCAAATTTCCCAAGTTTTAAAAGACGCCCAAAGGGGGACAATTTTTGAAGTGATGCGCTATTCCAAACCGATGGCGGTTGTCTTATCCTTTCAGGAATATCAAAAACTTCAAGGCGAATGCCAGCGGTGTATAAAAGATTTAAGAAAGTTGGTCAAATGAGGGTGTATTTAGATTATGCTGCTACTAGCCCTGTCAAGCCGGAGGTGCGAAAAGCGATACTGTCGTATCTTGCGCAAGATTTTGGCAATCCTTCTAGCATCCATTCGTGGGGTAGAAAGGCCCGTCAGGCAATTGATGAGGCAAGAGAAAAGTTAGCGAAATTATTAAATTGTAAGGTGGAAGAAATAATTTTCACCGCTGGCGGCACCGAAGCTGACAATTTAGCAATTCAGGGATTGGTTTCAAAGTATTGGGAAAATAGAGAAAGGTTTAAAGAAAACGGAAAACAGTATGGAAAACAGAAATCGGAAAAAGGTAAATCCAATTTCCAATTTCCGACTTCCAAACCAATTTCTAATTTCCAAGAACTAATTTCTCTTCCTCATATTATCACATCCCAATTCGAACACCACGCGGTTTTAAAAACCTGTGAAATACTTGAGAAAGAAAAAAAAGCCAAGGTTACTTATTTAAAACCCAACCGCGAGGGGATTATTGAAGTCGAAAGCGTCCGTCAGGCGATTAACCCTAACACGGTTTTAGTGACAATTATGTATGTTAATAATGAAATCGGCACCCTCCAGCCAATTCGCGAAATTGGCAAAATGATTGAGACGGAAAACAAAAAGAGAGTCAAAGAGGGTAGGGGCCGTATCTATTTTCACACTGACGCCGTCCAGGCAGTGGAATATTTTCCAACTGATGTTAATTATCTTCATGTTGATCTGCTTACTCTTGCGGGTCATAAGATCGGCGCACCCAAAGGCATTGGCGCTTTGTATATCCGAAAAAGCACGCCTGTTTCTGCGATAATTTTCGGCGGCGGTCAAGAAGGAGGCTACCGGGCGGGCACAGAAAATGTCGCTGGTATTGTTGGTTTGGGTAAAGCGGCGGAAATAATTATTAATGAAAAAAAAACCCCAGCCAAAATCCAAAAATTAAGTGAATATTTTATTGATCGGATTCTCAAAGAAATTCCCGAGACTGAACTTAATGGATCTCGAAAATATCGTTCGCCGGCCAATGTCAATCTCTATTTCAAACATATCGAAGGCGAGTCAATTGTTCTAAGTTTGGATTTAGAACAAGTAGCAGTTTCCACCGGTTCGGCCTGCACTTCGTTGGCTTTAGAACCATCTCATGTGATTTTGTCAGTTTTTGATGATCCTAAGCGGGCGGCAGGTTCAGTAAGATTTAGTTTAGGGCATCAAACTACCCGCCAAGAGCTTGATTTCACGATTGGGAAATTAAAAAAAGTCATCAAACACTTAAGGAAAATAAGTCCCTACGGTCAAAGTGGGCAAAAGAGAGGATAAAATGGCGATTGAATCTTTATACAATAAAAAAGTTATGGAGCATTTTTTAAAACCGAAAAATCTGGGAGAAATCAAAAATCCCTCCGGGGTTGGGCGAGTGGGAAATCCCGTTTGTGGCGATGTCATGGAACTATATTTGAAAATCCGGGAAGCAAAATCAAAAAAATTGGATGAGGCAAAAATTATTCAGGCAAAATTTAAAACTTTTGGCTGCGGGGCGGCGATTGCCAGTTCTTCGATGATGACGGAAATGATCAAAGGAAAAAACCTCAAGCAGGCATTAAAAATTTCCAATTTGGCGGTTTCGGAAGCGCTCGGCGGCTTGCCGCCAATAAAACGTCATTGTTCGGTTTTGGCCAAAGAAGCCCTCCAGCGGGCGATTGCCTCTTATCAAAAAAACAAGGCGGACTGAATTTGTGTTATGATAAAGTTGAGGACTAATGTTTAGCTGGCTTGACCTAATTGTTTTATTTATCATTGTTCTTTATGCAATTGATGGCTTTCGCCGCGGTTTTATTAAAGTTGCTTTTGATGTAGTCGGGATTTTTATTTCTTTTATTATTGCTTTAAAATTCTATAATTTTGCCGGCTCGGTTTTCGCCTCATTCGGCTTGAATCAAAATTTTACCAAAATTGTTGGTTTTTTGAGTCTTTGGGTGATTTTTGAAATTATTTTTTTCTTAATCTCCCTTTTAATCTTTCACTATATTCCTAAATATGTTCACCTAAATAGAACCAATAAATGGTTTGGAATTTTGCCCGGGATTTTAAAAGGAATAATGATTGTTTCAATTCTGATAATGATTTTAATGGTCTTACCCTTTTCAGCTGATTTGAAAGAAAAAATGGCGCGTTCATTTATCACCGGCAAATTAATTAAATCAACCGCTAAAATTGAAAATCAGCTGGAAACTGTCTTAGGCCAGTTAAATACCCTCACTTTTATGGGCACGGTCCAGCCCAAAGAAGGCAGTTCAACTCTGCCATTTCGCACCACTAACTTTAGTATAGATGAGCAAGCTGAAATTGAGCTCTTGCGACAAGTCAATAATGAGAGGGGCAAAGTTGGTCTTCAACCTTTAGCAAGCGACCTTTTAATTAGAAATGTCGCCCGGGCGCATTCAATGGATATGTTAAGAGGGGGTTATTTTGCTCATGAAAATCCTGCCGGTCAAACCCCCTTTGATCGTTTAGTGATTGCCGGAGTTATTTTTCAAGCCACCGGCGAAAATCTCGCTTTGGCGCCAACAGTTGATATTGCCCATATTGGATTAATGAACTCGCCTCGCCACCGGGATAATATTTTGGACGCTGATTTTTCAAGAGTGGGGATTGGCGTGATTGACGCTGGGTACTATGGTAAAATGATGACGCAGGATTTTGCTGACTGATTTGGAGGCGATAATGATTTTACCGGGCAAGCCGGTGGCGGCAAAAATTTATCAAAAACTTCAAAAAGACATTCAAGTTTTTGTAAGCGGAAAAAGAAAACCGGAGATTGCTTCAATTATTGTTGGTCAAGATCCGGCAAGTATTGTTTATACAAAAATTAAAGAAAAGCAAGCCCAAAAACTGGGGATTAATTTTAAAGTTTATCACTTATCAGGGATAGCCCCCGAGTCAAATTTAGAAGAGCTCATATCGGATCTTAATCAAAATAAATATATTACCGGGATAATTGTTCAGCTGCCTTTGCCTAAGAATTTCAATCAGGAAAAGATTTTAAAAACAATCGCCCCGGCCAAAGATATTGATGGTTTTCAAGGGAAAATGCCGGCTCCCACGGCGGCGGCAATTTTGGAAATATTAAAGTTTTATCACATATCGCTTAAGAATAATAATATCGTTATTGTCGGCCATGGCCGATTGGTGGGTAAGCCATTGGCAACGATGCTAAAAAAGCAAGGATTAAAGCCAATTATTTGCGATTCGACGACTTTTGATTTGAAAGAAAAAACTCTTAAAGCCGAGATTATTGTTTCTGCCGCCGGCTCCCCAGGCTTGATTAAGCCGGAAATGGTATCGAAAACCGCAGTGGTTATTGACGCCGGCACCGCCGAAGCCAAGGGCAAACTTATTGGCGATGTCGAACAGGCGGTCTATGAGAAAGTCTCTGCTTATACTCCTTCGCCCGGTGGAGTCGGCCCGGTAACAGTGGCGTGTCTTATGAGAAATGTCGTTTTGGCGGCCAAAAAACAACAGAGATTCAAAAGAATATAATAACTTAAATGATCTAATCATTTGGTGATTTGTCACTTCTATACTGCAAAGTATAGTAGTGATA
>JBBUEO010000008.1:0-7534 GCA_038056915.1 Patescibacteria group bacterium | reverse complement strand
GTCGTGGGGGTTTTCAATTTCCCCAAAAATCTGCTACAATTGTTCTATTATGAAAAGAAAACCAAGGGTAATTTGCGCGATGTCGGGCGGGGTGGATTCGTCAGTGGCAGCGGCGATTTTAAAAAAACAGGGTTTTGAGACAATCGGCATTTTTATGAAATTATGGTCGGAAAAAACTGTACCGTCAGCCCAAACAAGAGAAAATCTCTGCTGTTCAGCCGAAGCCGCCAGCGCCGCAAGATCAGTGGCCAATTATCTTAAAATTCCTTTTTATGTTTTAAATTTAGAGAAAGAATTTAAAAAAGCAGTCGTTGATTATTATATTGAAGAATATGAAAATGGCCGTACTCCTAATCCATGCGTTATTTGTAATCGTGACATCAAAGGCGAATTTTTACTCAAGAAAGCCTTTGGACTCAAAGCCGATTTTTTAGCCACCGGTCATTATGCCCAAATTAAATATGAAAAAAATAAATGGCATCTTTTTGAGGCAAAAGACCGCACCAAAGATCAAAGTTATTTTTTATGGGCGCTGTTAAGAGAGCACTTATCAAAAATTCTTTTTCCCGTCGGCGGCTATCAAAAAAAAGATGTAATAAAAATGGCGCAAAGCTGGCATTTGCCGACCGCCAAAAGACGAGAATCCCAGGGAATTTGTTTTATTCCTGACCGCGAAGTTGGCCAATTTTTGCTCCGTCAGACAAAAAAATTATTTAAACCCGGGCCAATTTATGATATTTCAGGCAAAAAAATCGGTATTCATCAGGGTTTGTTGGGGATAACTATTGGTCAGCGCCACCGTTTGGGAGTAGGTGGCTCAAAAGCGTATTATGTGGTAAAATTAAATATAGAAGATAATAGTTTGATCGTTGGCGATGATAAAGATTTATATCGCAAGAAACTTATCGCTGAAAATTTGAATTGGATAAGGACTGCTGATAGCTCTAAGCTATCAGCAAACGACATCGGTGGACGGATTAGATACGGTCATCCGATAGAAAGCTGCAAGCTGAAAGCTACAAGCCGTAAGCAGATTAAAGTCATCTTTGACGAACCCCAACGAGCGATTACCCCGGGCCAGTCAATTGTTTTTTATCGAAGAAACTTTTCCTCGTCAAATGAAGCAGAAGTTTTAGGCGGCGGGGTAATTAAGGAGGCAATTGAAAAATCTAACTAAATTTTTTAAAATTCTTGGCTTTTTATGGCTGGCGTTGATTTTTTATTTTATCGGTTATTTTGTCGGTCATAAAAATCTGGAATTTGATCAAAATTATCAGCCAAAAATTACTAATACTTCTCTTGGTCAGCCCAAAGAAGTCGATTTTTCAATTTTTTGGGATGCTTGGCAAGCAATTAGCGAAAAATATGTCGGCGAATATTCAACCGAAAATATGATTTACGGCGCTATACAGGGAATGGTTGATTCTCTGGGTGATCCTTACTCGGTTTTTCTAAAACCGGGCGAAAATCAAATGTTTTTAGATGATCTTTCCGGAAAGATTGAGGGTATCGGCGCCGAACTTTCTATTAAAGAGGGTCAGTTGATTGTCATTGCCCCCTTGGGGGATTCACCAGCTCAAAAAGCCGGGCTCAAAGCTCAAGATAAAATTTTAAAAATTAATGATGAAGATACTGCCGAGCTTTCTTTAGATGGAGCAGTCAGTAAGATTCGCGGTCCAAGCGGAACAACCGTCAAATTGTTAGTTAATCGGCAGGGATTTTCCAGCCCCCAGGAATTTAGCATTAAAAGAGAGACAATTATTATTAAGTCAGTTGAATGGGAACAAAAGGAGAGTGTTGGCTATATTAAAATTTCCCAATTTGGCGATGACACACGAAAACTTGCCCAAGAGGCGGCCGGGGAATTAGCAAAAAGAAATTTAACCGGGGTGGTCATAGACTTACGTAATAATCCCGGCGGTTATCTTGACGCTTCGATTGATGTCGCCTCCCTTTTTATGGACGGCGGAGTGGTGGTCAAAGAAGTTGATCGCAGCGGCAAAGAGGAGGTTTTGGAGGCTACCCTTGAAGGGAAATTAATTAAAGAAAAAATTGTTATCTTAATTAATAATGGTTCGGCTTCGGCCTCCGAAATCGTTGCCGGAGCGCTGAAAGATAACCGTCAGGCGGTTTTAATTGGCGAAAAAACTTTCGGTAAAGGCTCTGTCCAGGAATTAGAGAATTTAGCCAAAGGTTCAGCCTTAAAATTAACCGTTGCTCGCTGGCTGACACCATCGGGGAGAACAATTGACCAAGAAGGAATTTCTCCCGATATTGAAGTCGGGCTTTCAAATGAAGACGAACAAGCTGGTCGCGACCCCCAGCTTGAGCAAGCTTTAAAAGAAGCCATAAAATGAAAAAAAGTCATAAGATGATTTTAGTTGTTCTAACTCAAGATGTTCCTAATCTGGGAAAAGCGGGCAAACAAGTTAAAGTTAAAGCCGGTTTCGCCCGTAATTTTCTTATACCGAAAAATTTAGCAGTCTTTGTCAACGATCCCCATGCTAAACAATTAATTTTAAAACGAGCTGATTCACAGCAAAAGTCTCAAATGCGAAAGCAAGAAGCTCAAAAGACGATCCAAAATCTTGAAAATCGAAAAATTATTTTTAAAGTCAAAGTGAACCCCAAAGAACAGCCCTATAAAGCGATTCAAGCAAAAGAAATTGGTGAAAAATTAAATCTACCAGAGGAATATATTCAATCTGATCCGATTAAGACCTTAGGGGAACATCAAGTCCAAATTAGTAATGCTGGCTTTAAAACAAGTATAATTGTTGTTTTAGAGGCGGAAAAGTGATATATTAAAGTAAGCGATCTAAGATTTATATTGAAGGAGGGGCAATGGATCAACCAAATCAAAATCCACAGAACCAAAATCAGGGTCAAGATAAACCCTTGACCATGCCGCCGGGCGAGGCGGCTGGGGGTATAGGTGGAAGTAATCTTAGACCACCGGAGCCAATGGGGGGAACTCCCTCAAGTATTTATCCAACCCCGGTAGCACCGGCACCGCCGACAATTACCCCTCAGATGGAGCCACCACCGAAAAAGGGTTTAGGTTCGGTAGTGCTGATCATCTTATTAATCATCATCTTAATTTTGGGAGTATTGGTTTTTATTTCATGGAAAGGATGGATTTCTTTAGGGGGACTGGAAAAACTTTGGGGAGGCGGTCAACCAACCGCTAGTCCAACTTTGACTCCTGGTTTAGAGACAACAGAAAGTCCGACAGTTACCACTTCACCGGAAATCACTACCAATGTTAATGACCAAATTAGGAAAAGCAATTTGTTGACAATTAAGAGTGCCTTAAAAAAATATTATATTGACAATTCAACATATCCTGAAAGTCTCAATATTAGCAAGACTTCTGACATAAACGGTTCTTTAGCCAAGAATTTAATTCCTTCTTATTTGGAAGAATTACCCGATGATCCTTTGTCTCCTCAATATTGGTACGGCTATAAATCTGACGGTCTAACTTTCGAATTAACTGCTGTTTTAGAAGATAAATCCGATCCCGAAGGAATAATGTCGGGCAGCAACTTTTTATACAAAATTACCGATTCAACTTCTGAATAAATTTAAATTGACCCCGCCTTTGGCGGGGGAAGGAGCAAGATGATTATTTTATGGATAGTCTTGGGTTTAGTGGCAATTGCGATTCTGTGGTTTATCGCTGTTTTTAATGGAATCGTCTCTTTGAGAAATCGGACTAAAGAGGCGTGGTCTGATATTGATGTTCAGCTTAAACGCCGTCATGATTTGATTCCTAATTTAGTCGAAACAGTCAAGGGCTATGCTAAGCACGAGAAAGAGCTTTTTGAGCGGGTCACCGAAGCGCGAGCCAATGCCATCTCTGCCAAAGGCGCCGCCGAAGCGGGCAAGGCGGAAAATGTTTTAACCGATGCCTTAAAATCTGTTTTTGCGGTGGCGGAAAACTATCCCCAACTTCGGGCGTCGGAAAATTTTCAAAAACTGCAAGATGAGCTGACTGACACTGAAAATAAAATTGAAGCTTCTCGTCGGTTTTATAATGGCAATGTTCGTGATTTCAATACCAAAATCCAAGTTTTTCCCAATAGTGTTGTTGCCGGGATAATCAGTGCCAAAGATTTTGAGCTTTTCCAAATGGCAGAAGCTGAAAAAGCAACTCCGCAAGTTAAATTCTAGAATATGTATAAGGAAATTGCATCTAATAAAAGGAAGACTGCCTTTTTAATATTCGTCTTCCTTATTTTGGTCATCGGTTTGGGTTGGGTTCTCTCTTATGTTTTTGATAATTATTTTATTTTAGTCATTGCGGTGGTAATAGCGGTTTTTCAAGCATTAATTTCGTATTACCAAGCGGATAAAATCGCTTTGGTAATTTCTGGCGCTAAAGTTGCGCCGCGAAAAGATCCTTTTTTAGAATTACATCGTTTAGTGGAGAATCTATCAATTACTGCCGGTTTGCCCAAACCCCGAATATATGTGATTTCTGATTCGGCACCGAATGCTTTTGCCACTGGTCGGGATCCAGAACATGCCGCTTTGGCGGTTACTTCCGGTTTATTGGAAAAGTTAAATAAATCCGAACTTGAAGGGGTAATTTCCCATGAACTTTCTCATATTGGCAATTTTGATATACGGCTAATGACAATAGTGGTCGTTTTAGTTGGGGTGGTGGCGTTGGTTTCTGATTTCTTTTTGCGGTACTTATGGTGGGGCGGGGGACGGTCTCGCCGAAGTGAAGGCGGCGGCCAGTTGCAATTGATTTTGTTAGTAGTGGGAATTGTTTTGGCAATTTTAGCGCCATTAGCGGCGGTCTTAATTCAACTGGCGATTTCCAGAAAGCGGGAATTTTTAGCTGATGCCACCGGGGCGTTGCTGACGCGATATCCTGAAGGTTTGGCGTCAGCTTTGGAAAAAATTTCCCGCGACCGCGAGCCGTTGGAAGTTGCCAACCGCGCCACCGCCCATCTTTATATTGCCGACCCAAATAAAAAGAAAATTACTGGTCTTTTTATGACCCATCCGCCGATTGAGGAACGCATCAAAAGACTCCGGGCAATGATTTCTAAATAGTATATTTCCTTGACCTCTAAGGTCTAATCTGGGAATTTGGCTATTTTTATTAAGATAGTTTATTATAGAATTATGCCAGGTAGAGATGTTCAATTGGTAAACGAAGTAATCTATCACGTTCTTAATAGAGGTATAAACTCACAAAAAATTTTTAATTGTGAAAGAGATTATTTTCAATTTTTAAACCGGATTCAATATTACCAAAATAAAAACTTGTCTATAGGTTATTCAGCCCTAAATGATTTGCCGATAGATGTTAGGAATAATCTTTTTAATAATCTATTAAGCAGACGAGAGTTTTTAGTAGAAATTATTGCTTATTGTTTAATGCCTAATCATTTCCATTTGCTTTTAAGGCAAGAGGTTGATAATGGTATTTCCAAATATTTATCTAATTTAACCAATAGTTATACGCGTTATTATAATCTGCGGCTTAAAAGGATTGGGCCAATTGTTCAAGGCAAATTTAAGGCCGTCCAAATTATAAATGATGAACAATTACTACATTTGTCTCGATATATTCACCTCAATCCATATTCAGCAGGAGTTGTTAAAAATCTTAAAGAATTATTCAAATATCCATATTCATCGTTGTCCGAATATATCAGCAATCAAAAAGGGATATGTCAAGCCAACATTATCCTTCAGCAATTTAAGGATAAATCTTCATATAAAAAATTCATTATCGATCAGGCCGATTATCAAAGAAATCTGCAGGTGATCAAAAAGCAAATACTCGAATTCTAAGGTTTAACCTCTAAGGTTAAAATTAAAAATTATAAACAAATTGGGTCATCAAAATTAAAGGATTTTGATATTTGTTTAAAGATGATAAAATATAGATTAGATTAAGATATATTAGGAGGTGAGATGGCAGAAAGAGAACCGGGCCAAATGCCGGAAGAAGAGAGTAAAATAGACAAAGATAAAGAAAAAATCTCAATTCCCGAAGATAAAACTATTATTTTTGAGATTGGTCCAGGCGAAAGTCCATTTTTCAGTCAGTCGGGAAAAGAGGTAAAAGAAAATGAGTTTTATATTGGGGTTGATTTAGATCCTGAAGTTTTAAAAAGAGATCAAGAAAACTTTGGTCAAGAAAATATACATTTTATTCAGGCAGAGGGAGAAAAATTACCTTTACCTGATAATTCAGCTGATATTATTGTTGCGAGAAATTATTTTGGTCAATCATCAAATATACCAGAAGAAGGTTCTTTAGAATGGGCAATATTTTATTTAACAAAGAGTCGATTTCAACCAACCTGGAAAGATAGAGAATTAGGCTTTGAATCTTTTTTGGAAGAGGCGCGAAGGGTATTGAAGTCGAAAGGAGAGCTGGTAATTATTGAACAATATACCCCAATAAAATTTGATAGTATGGTTGGAAGATTGAATTCTGAAAAAAAAGAAACATTCGAACAGCAATTAAACAGATTTGGTTTTAGGTTTTGGAAAATATCTGCTAGGGTAAGAAAAGGAAAAGACTGGACAAGTCAATATTTATCACCAGATAATTTTTGGCGGTCAGATCCAGATAGCTATATAGCTATTTTTGATTTACATAAATAATCAATGAATAATTCTAAACATCAAGCAAAAAAACGAATTGAGAAATTAAAAAAATTGATTGAGAAATATCGTTACGCTTATCATGTTTTGGATAAGTCAGTAGTATCAGATGAGGTCAATGATTCATTAAAACATGAACTTCAGGCATTAGAGAATCAATTTCCAGATTTGGTGACGTCTGATTCGCTGACACAAAGGGTTGGGGGAAAGCCGCTGGAAAAATTTACCAAAGTTGCTCACGAACAGCCAATGCTTTCCCTTACCGATGCTTTTTCATTTGATGAACTCAAAGATTGGGAAACACGTAATTCCAAGATTAGACCTCTAAGGTCGGGTTATTTTGTGGAATTAAAAATCGACGGTTTAGCAGTTTCTTTAATTTATGAAAATGGGATATTCGTTCGCGGCGCTACTCGCGGCGACGGCAAAATCGGTGAAGATGTGACGCAGAATTTAAAAACAATAGAGTCAATACCTTTAAAATTAAATTTCCATAATAACACGATCGCCTTATTTGGGAAAACAAATACGAGAATCGAAATACGCGGTGAAGTATATTTGTCGATAAAAACTTTTGATGAATTAAATAAAAAATATCAAAAAGAAGGCAAACCATTGTTGGCCAATCCGCGCAACGCCGCCGCCGGCTCGATTAGGCAATTAGATCCGAAAATTGCCGCTGAAAGAAAGTTGTCATTTGTTGCCTGGGATTTGTTAGGAACTAATGCAAAAACTCACCAGCAAGCTCATCAAAAATTAGCCGAGCTCGGCTTTAAGACGATCAAAGAAAATCAGCTTTGTGGCAATTTGGAAGAGGTGGAAAAATTTAAAGTCAAAATCGAGAAATTGCGCGATAAACTTCCTTTTCAAATTGACGGCATTGTTGTCCAAATAA
>JBBUEO010000007.1:0-2410 GCA_038056915.1 Patescibacteria group bacterium | reverse complement strand
TTTTAAGATTATTTTTTGAATTTGTTAAATTATTTTGTGCTAAATCCAAAGACTGTTTTTCATCGCGAAATCCCTGCAACCTTTTAAACTCCTGTTGAATTTCTAAATGATGATTTTCCTTGTAAGCAATATTTTTAATATGTTTTTGTAAAATTTGAAATTGATGAGAGTGTTTTGAATTGAATTCTTTTTTTAGGTGTTGAATGATCTCTATTGTTTCGTTCTTTTTCATCGGTCTTAAACACATTGGACAGGTAGCAATTTTCCCTAAACGCTTTGTATTATTTTCTAAATCGGCTTTGAGATGTTCAATTAAGCGGATTTTTTGAATAATTTCCGAATAGTTTTTAAATTTAAGATTTTCTTTTTCCACTTCTTTTTCTAAAGAAAGTAACCGATAATATTTTTTTAAAATAATATTTTTATTAGAAAGTTTTTTTTCAAATTGTTTAATTTCATTTTGATAATTTGTTCGTTCGCTTTGATATTGGATTAAATCATTTTTACCTTCGAGATATTTTTGACGCAGGTTTTCCAATTCTTCTTTTAATAGCAAATAGTTATGGCGTTCTTTTTCCAAGCTGGCAATAATTTTCTTTAATCTTTGTTGTTTTATGGAAAGTTTATCAATTGCCGATTGGGTTTTATTAATATTATTTTCAACCTCTTTCTTACGGCTGGCTTGAATTTGGAGGTCTTCAATCTGAAAATTAAGAAGTTTTATTTTTTCTGAAATATCTTTTTCTTTCTGACGGGCGCGTGTTGAAAGTTCCTCATAATAATTTAGACCCAAAACTTCACTTAAGATTTCTTTTCTTTCCGCAGGGGTTTTAATGGTAAATTCATCAGCGTGATTTTGCCTTAAGTATGATGAATTAATAAAAATCTCATAGGGTATTTTTAAAATTTGGATAATTTTTTCTTGAGTACTTTTAAGAGTGCTTTCAGTAATTGAACGCCAACCATCATCAATTAAAGTATTGTTTTTTTCCTTGACTTGAAACTCTAAAATTGATTGTTTTGTTCGGCGAAGATGATGTCGTTTTCTTATGATCCGGTAAAAAATGCCCTCGTGCTCGAAAATAAATTCGACTAAGGCGCCATTAGTTCCCAGATGGATCAAATCGTCATCAGAACCGGCTCTGGTTTTTCCCCAAATTGCCCAAGTTATTGCTTCTAAAATCGAAGATTTGCCGACACCATTATTGCCGGAAATTACCGCTAAATTAAATTGCTGAAAATCTAAAGGCGCTGGTTCTTTGTAACTTAAAAAATTTCTTAAAGTTAATTTAATTGGGGTCATAAGTTTTCTTCAATTAATTTTTGAGCGCTCGTTACTAATTCATGCTGATGAGATTTGTTTATTTTTTTAACAATCAAATATTTTTCTAAAAGGCCTAAGGGATCAAGACTGGCAAGTTCATCGGAAAATCCCGGATGAATTTGTTTTCGTTCATGGACATTTATTTCTTTAATAATCCCGGCAATAAAATTTGCTTGAACGAGTTTATTGCGGATTCTATTTTCGGAAATTTCCGCTGATTTTTCTAGTGAGGATTCAATAATAATTTTTACTACTGCATCTGTGATATTTTCTTTGTCTATTTTGTCTAAGACTTTTTTAGTGGGATCTTTTTCATCAGATGAAATATTTGCTTTGATAGTAATAAATTTTCTCGCTGGGGTTTTTATAAATTGCCAATTGGTTTTATGTTTATTTTGTTTGTCGAAAATTATTTTTCCCAAAATAAATCCTTTATCTTCTTTTTCTTCGCCAAAATCTATTCGCTCAATTGAACCGGAATATATTATCGGTGGGTTATCTTGCAAGACTTGGTGTTTGTGTAGATGTCCAAGACCAATATAATTAAAGGGAGATTTTTTAAAAACTTCAATTGGTATAACCACATCCGAACCGATCATCACCGATCTTTCTGAACCGTAGGTTGCTCCCGAGACTGTCGCATGGGCTAAAAGAATCGCCGGCATTTTGGGATCGATATTTTTTGAAAGCTGTTTAATTTTCGCTTCCAAACTTTCAGTTACTTTGAGATTAATTTTTTCTATTGGTAATCGCAGATCATCTTTTAATAACAGTTGTTGACGACTATACCATGGCAGTCCGGCCACTTGTATCGGTCCCTTTTTTGTTGGAATAATTTTAATCTCGTCTTGAGCTAAGACAAAAATTTTCGGGATAAATAAAGTCGGATAAATTTCCAAAGTGTGGGCCTTGCCCAGAGCTCCGGGAAAATCGTGATTGCCAACCAGAAAAACTACCGGGATGCCAGCGGCGATAAATTCATAGATTTTTTGGGCAAAAGCTCTTTGATATGTCGGCGAGGGCTCCCGCGTTTTGAAAGCATCACCGGCAAATAGAACTAAATCCACTTTTTCTTTTTTGGCAGTC
>JBBUEO010000006.1:0-4958 GCA_038056915.1 Patescibacteria group bacterium | reverse complement strand
GTGGTATTCATCTTCCAATTACCGATAATTAATGGTTTGCGCATTTTGCTCTCCTTAGAATTTTACTCCATTAAAATCATCAAAATTTACTTCTTTATTTTAATATACAATAGCTCAGTTTAAAAGACAAAACTAGTTGATGTTTTTGCGATGCCGTAAACGGTAATAGTCGATGGCAAAGCGATGGGCTTCGTCGCGAATCCTCAAAAGCAACTTTTTATCAACTGACAAATTTTTATCTGCAATAATTTCATCCTGGTGGCGCTTAAAGCCCTTAGCAATTCCTGTCACCGGGATGTTAAGGCGGTGAAATTTCAATACTTCCCGCACTCCATTTACTTGTCCCCTGCCCCCATCAACGATAATTAAATCTGGTAAAATCCATTCGGGATGTTTAAGCCGGCGAAAAATAATTTCTTTAATTGAGGCAATGTCATTGACACCTTTAACCGTTTTAATTTTAAATTTTCGATACTGGCTTTTATCAATTAGACCTTCGGAAAAAACCACCATTGAACCCACTGCAAAAACCCCGGCAATATTAGAAACATCATAGGCCTCAATTCGAGAAGGAATATTATTCTGGGGTAGATTTTCTTCCTGGATTAAGGCGACATCCTGGAGATGCTTTAAAGCAAAAATTCGATCACGAACTCTAGCGGCTTTTTCAAATTCTAAATTTTTAGCCAATATCTGCATCTCTTTTTGAAGTTCTCGAATAAGATTTTTTTTCTTGCCTTTTAGAAAAAGTTTAATTTGATGAATAGTTTTTTGATAATCATTTTTGGAAATTTTTCCCGCGCAAACCCCGGGACACATGCCTAAATGATATTCAAAACAGGCTTTGCCGGAAAGCGGAGTACAGGCTACCCGAAAAGGAAATATTTTTCTAATGATTTGTAGGGCTTGACGGACTTGATTGGCTGATGGGAAAGGACCATAAAACTCGCCGGCCAATAATTTTTGGTTAAGACGCCTGGGGATAATTCTTGGCCAATCTTCATTTGTAATTAAAATCCCTAAAAAGGTTTTATCGTCTTTGAGTTTGAGATTGTACTTTGGCTGATATTTTTTGATTAATTCACTTTCTAAAAATAAAGCTTCGATGACTGAATCGGTTTTTTGAACATCAATATTCTGAACTTGCGATAACATCTGCTCTAAGCGGATTTCATGTGGCTGCTGGAAGTAAGATAATACTCGACGTTTCAACGATGACGCTTTCCCGATATAAAGAGGTTTACGATGTAGGTCTCGCATTATATATACCCCGGACGAATCTGCAAATTCCTTAATTTTGGCTATTAATTTTTCTTTTTTCATAATGGTTAATTATATCAGTTCCGATAGCCTAAACAAGTTTTATTTAAACCATTTTTATCCATACCAGGTATGGTATAGAATTGGTTAAATTATTCAATCAGTAGGTTTTTTATTTTTGCTAATTCTCTTTGATAAGCAATTTGATTATTTACAAACTTGTCATAAGTATTAGGATTAATCTCTAAAATATTTTCAAATTGACACACGGCGGAATTATCCTTAACCTTATTTACATATTCTCTATAAGACGAAAAAAACCAATCTTCAGGTTTATTTACCAATTTATCTGTCACGGAATTTAGGTGAATATATCTTGTTAGGTGTAGTAACTGTTCATCTTTTTCAACTAAAACATTTTTAAACTTACTCTCCCATAAAGGTCCTCGTCTCTTATGTCGTGCATTGAAATATGAGGAATAACTTTCTAAAATTTTTCTAATATAATTCGAGATTCCATCATTTTTATATTGTTTGAGAATAAGATGAAAATGAGTAGGCATTAAACAATAAGCAATTATTTGAACAATCTTTTCTTTATTTTGTATTATAGAATTAAAAAAATTATTGAAATCTTCTTTTTCCACTCTTTTTGAGCGGATAAAAACGGAATATTTAAGTTCATTTTCTGTTTGATAATATTTAATTAGTTGCCACATTCTTTCATATTCGTCAGAATCATTAAAAATAACAAAATCGGCAATACTCCTATTAAATATATGATAAACTTCCCCATTAACTAAAAGCACTTTTCTCCTCATAGGTTAAATATAACATTTATTTCAAACCATTTAAACACATACCTGGTATGTGTTTGAATGGTAATGATAATACAATAAATCTGAATTATTGATTAAGAACTTTAGATAGGTACTGCCCAGTGAAGGATTTTTCATTTTTAGTAATTTCCTCGGGAGTGCCGGTGGCAACTACTTTTCCGCCTTTTTCTCCTCCCTCTGGTCCAAGATCGATCAAATAATCGCAAGATTTAATAACATCTAAATTATGTTCGATAACGACTACAGTGTTGCCTTCATCAACTAACTTTTGAAGGACAGAAAGTAACCGCTTGATATCATCAAAATGAAGACCGGTGGTTGGCTCATCCAAAATATATAAAGTTTTTCCTTTTTGTAATCTGGCTAATTCTTCAGCCAGTTTAATTCTTTGGGCCTCGCCGCCCGACAAAGTCGTGGCTGGTTGCCCTAATTTAATATATCCCAGGCCGACATCTATTAAAGTCTGCAAAATATCATCAATTTTATAAATATTTTTAAAAAACTCCCGCGCCTCGGTGACTGTCATCTCTAATACTTCCCAAATATTTTTTCCTTTGAATTTAATTTCTAATGTCTCACGATTAAAACGCTTACCTCCACAAACATCGCAAGGGATAAAAATATCCGGCAAAAAGTGCATCTCGATTTTTAAAACCCCATCACCTTGACAGTGATCGCAACGGCCGCCGGCAACATTAAAAGAGAAACGCCCGGGTAGATAACCTTTCAGCCGAGCCTCTTTAGTTTGAGCGAAAAGTTCACGAATAGATGTAAAAACATTAGTATAGGTGGCCGGATTAGATCTCGGTGTGCGGCCAATGGGTGATTGATCAATAATAATCGCTTTGTTTATCTGCTCGGCGCCTTCTAAGAAAGCAAATTTACCCGGGGTAAATATTGAGGAATGCAGCCGGCGCGCGAGAGCCTTATATAATATTTCGTTAACTAAAGTTGATTTGCCAGAACCAGATACCCCGGTTACTCCAACAAATACCCCCAAAGGAAAATAAACCGTCAAATTTTGCAAATTATGTTCACAAGCGCCAATAACTTTAATAAATTTATCACTGATATTTCTTCTTTGTTTGGGAATATCAATTTGTTTTTTATCTGAAAGATATTGACCGGTCAAAGATTGGGGATTATTTTCTATTTCTTTAATATCACCACAGGCGACAATTTGACCACCCTGGCTACCAGCGCCGGGACCAATATCAACAATAAGATCAGCTGCTCGCATAGTCGCCTCATCATGCTCGATGACAATCAAAGTATTGCCTAAATCCCTCAATTTCTTCAAAGTGTCTAAAAAATTTTGGTTATCGCGGGCATGAAGACCGACTGACGGCTCGTCAAGAATATAAAGAACCCCCACCAACCCGGAACCAATTTGGGAAGCCAGACGAATTCGTTGGGCTTCCCCGCCAGCTAAAGTAAAAGCAGCTCTCTCTAATGTTAAATAATTTAAGCCAACATTGACTAAAAAAACAAGACGATTTTTGATTTCCGTCAATATTTTCTCAGCCACCAAAGTGTCCCGATCTGAAAGTTTAAGATTTTGAAAAAAAATTAATGCCCGATCAATTGTTAAAGATGAAATTTCGGCGATACTTTTGCCGGCGATTTTCACTAAAAGACTTTCTTTTTCTAATCTTGTTCCACCACAATTAGGACAAGGTCTCTGACTTAAATAATGTTCAATTTGCTTTCTGATAGCGTCTGATTCGGTCGTTCGATATCTCTTTTCCAAAACTGGAATTATCCCTTGAAAATTTAAGTAAAATGTTTGCCCCCGGCCATGGATATAGTAACGAACGCGCAAGGTTTCCGGAACCCCATCGTCGCTGCCGTAAAGGATTATTTGCAAAATATTCTCTGGTAAATTTTTAATCGGCGTATGTTCAGAAAATTGAAATTTCTCGGCAATCGCCCGAAGTAAAACCCCATAATAATTGTTAGGTTTATAAGAAAGAGGCATAATCGCGCCCTGAGAGATAGATAAGTTTTTGTCAGGAATTATTAAATAAGGATCAATTTCTTTTTTACTGCCTAAACCGTCGCATTCTTTACAGGCCCCGAAAGGACTATTAAAAGAAAAAATCCGTGGTTCAATTTCTGGTAAGCTAATACTATGTTCAGGACAAGTTAATTTTTGATTAAAAATTTGCTTTTTTTCTTCGCTAAAAATCGTTACCAAACCATCGGCAATTTTCAGCGATTCTTCGATGGCTTCGCTAAGGCGGTTAAGATTGTCGGCTGAAATTTCAAATTCATCAATTAAAATCTCGATTGAATGCTGTTTATAACGCGAGAGTTTAATATTTCGCTCAAGTTTTCTAAGCTTACCGTTTATATTGGCTTTCAAATATCCTTTTTGATGAAAGTTTTCCAGCAATTTTTGATATTCCCCTTTCCTTCCCCGAATAACGGGAGCATAAATTTGAATCCTTTTTCCTTCGCCCAAATCTAAGATTTTTTCGATCATCTGCTCTTGGGAAAATTTTTTAATCGGCTCGCCGCCGATTGGACAATGAGGGATGCCAATGCGCGCAAAAAGCAAGCGCAAATAATCATAAATTTCTGTCACCGTGCCGACGGTTGAACGAGGATTATGAGAGGCGGCTTTTTGATCAATCGAAATCGAGGGCGAAAGACCTTCGATTGATTCGACATCCGGTTTTTCCATTTGACCTAAAAATTGCCGGGCGTAAGAAGACAAAGATTCTAAATAGCGGCGTTGGCCTTCAGCAAAAATAGTATCAAACGCTAAAGTTGACTTGCCAGATCCGGAAAGTCCAGTAAAAACAATTAATTTGTTTCGAGGCAAGGTTAAATCTATATTCTTAAGATTGTGTTCTC
>JBBUEO010000005.1:0-10149 GCA_038056915.1 Patescibacteria group bacterium | reverse complement strand
TGCGGACTGTCTTTTGGGTGCAATCCAAAGCGTGAGAAATAGCGTCCTCAATTGATTTTTCGCTGGTGCCAATGCCTTCAATAATTTTAATCGCCGCCATTTGAACCTCCTATTTTTTTAACAATCTAAAATTACTTGCCCGCGGAGGGATTTGAACCCCCATATCCTTTCGGGCATCCCGCATAAGATGCTGGGGGCGAGAGTCGAACTCGCAAACCCTTGCGGGCACTAGGTCCTAAACCTAGCGTGTTTACCATTTCACCACCCCAGCATCTATTGCGGGACGCGTCAACCAATTCCGCCACGAGGGCTTATTCTCCCACGGTTATCAAATTCGCCAGATTTTCGAAAGTCTTATCGCCAATGCCGGAGACATCTTTAATTTCCTCAATCGTTTGAAAACTGCCGTTTGCCTCACGATAGCCGATAATATCAGCCGCCTTGGCTGGTCCGATGCCCGGGAGTTTGTCTAATTCTTCGGCAGAGGCGGTATTTATATTTATTTTCTCGCTTTCATTATCCGAAGTTTCCCCAGCCACTGCTTGAGGCGCCTGCTTGCTTAACTCTTGGCGTAATGATTCGTTTTGCGATCGAAGCTCGGCGATTTCTCGATTCTCATTAGTAATTTTTGTTCGATTAATTTTATCCCACCAAATAATGCCTGCCCCAACAACGATAATTACTAATAAAATCGCCCCTAAATACCAGCGATATTTTTCTAAAAATTCGTCAATCATTTATTCCCAGTGCCTTTCAGTTTTGAACTCCTCAAGTTTTTCTTTCAATTGCGGATATTTTTCTAAATTATTTTTCAATATTTCCTCGGCAGACTTGCGAGCCCTCTTTACTAAAATTATATCTGATAACGATGCCATTTTCAAATCTGGCAAACCCGACTGGCGAATTCCCGCCAATTCGCCGGGCCCGCGGATTTGCAAATCTTTTTCAGCTAAGGCAAAACCGTTATGACAAGAAATCATCGCTGAAAGTCTTTGTTTGGTCTCTTTACTCCAGCTTTGGCTAAATAAAAAACAATAAGATTGGAATTTCCCCCTACCGACTCGGCCCCTGAATTGATGCAGCTGGGCTAAACCGAAACGCTCTGCACCCTCAATCATCATCACCGTGGCATTCGGAATGTCGATACCTACCTCAACCACTGCAGTTGAGACAAGAATGTTTATTTTGCCTTGTTGAAATTTTTTCATTGCCGCGGACTTTTCTTTGGATTTTAACCGACCATGCAAAAGACCAATTTTCAAATCAGGAAAAATATTTTTGGAAAGCTTCTCATATTCTTCAACGGCGCTTTTTCTATCGATGTCAAATAATTTATTTTGCCCAATTTTAAATTTTGAATTGTCATTTTGCACTTTGTCCGACGCATTCGGTCGGACTCCGATCGACGCATCGGAGAGATTTGCATTTTGTATTTCTATTAAAGGACAAATGACAAAAACTTGCCGACCCTGCTTTACTTGACCTTGAATAAAATCATAGGCCTTTTTACGATTTTCGGGATTAACTACCCGTGTGATAACTTTTTGCCTGCCTGGCGGCATTTCGTCAATAATTGATAAATTCAAATCACCATAAATTGAAAGGGCTAAAGTTCTGGGAATTGGGGTGGCGGTCAGAGAAAGTAAATGGGGAATAATATTTCTTTCGGATTTCGGATTTCGGATTTCGGATTTTCTCAAATGGGCTTGCCCGCCGTAGCCTTGGCGAAGGTGGGCTCGCTGTTTAACCCCGAATCGATGCTGTTCATCAACAATAATCAGGGCTAAACGGGGAAAAGAAATATTTTTTTGTAAAAGAGCGTGAGTGCCAATGATTAAATCGTCTTTTTTTAGATCAGCTTTTTGATTAGCTGAGGTTAAAAGGCCAACTCTTATTTGAAATTTTTTAAACAACTTGTAAATATTTTGAAAATGCTGATTGGCTAAAATTTCTGTCGGTGCCAGCCACACCGATTGCCAATTACTATTGGCATTGTATTTATTTTTCGCCGCCACCAAAACCGCCATTGCCGCCACCACTGTTTTTCCCGAACCAACATCACCTTCTAATAGACGATTCATCGGCACCGGGTGACTTAAGTCTTTAATTATCTCCCAGGCAGATTTCCTTTGGGCATTGGTTAATTTAAACGGCAAATTATTTACAAAAGCTTTCAGCAGTTTGGTGTCAATTTTAAAGGCAGTGGCGCTATTTTTTAAAAGTTCTTTTTTATTAATTAAAAGTTTTAAGGAAATTAGGAAAAGCTCGTCAAAAGCCAATCTTTCTCTGGCTTTGCTAATATCTTGCTGATTTTGCGGACAATGAATTTTTTTTAAAGCGGATTTAAGTTCCAACAATTTCTCCTGCAATCGAAGATTATCTGGCAAAAATTCCTTAATTAATTTATCAATTTGGGCAATAACCGGCTTGATAATTTTTCTTAGATATTTACTGGTTAATCCTTCAGTTTCACTATAGATAGGCAGGATCATCGGTTCTTGAGTTTGCGGATTTTCATATTGACTCGGTGTAATAGTTTTACTTTTATTTTTAAAATCCCAATTGACTCTGCCGGCAAAAAGCCATTCGTCGCCTGGTTTTAAAATCTTCATTAAAAACGGCTGATTAAACCAAATGGCCTTAATCTCGCCGGAATCATCAGCTAAAATTGCCTCAATAATGCTCATCCATTTGCGGCGGGTGCGGCTTAGTTTAATTTGAAGAATTTTGGCCTTTATTATTGCCTCTTGGCCAATTCTTAATTGCTTAATTTTTTGCGGCTGGGAAAAATCATCATAGCGCCAGGGGAAATAAAAAAGAAGGTCGCGGACGTTTTCAATCCCCAACCTTTGTAACTTTTTCGCCATCTTCGGCCCAACGCCGGAAAGGTATTGGATTGGTGTTTTAAGCTTAATCATCAACAACCTTTATACCAATTTTATTAAAACTTTTTCTCATTTTATTATAAACTTCAGGTATAAACGGACGGTTTTCTTCTCGTCCACTTTCTTGAGAAAAACAGAAAGTAACTAAAATTCTCAGTTGAATCATTGCAGAATAAAGGTCAAATTTTTCTAAATTAAAACAGCCATACTCGGATAAAAATTTATTTTTTAAACCATCATATATAGTAATATCTCCATATCTTTTTAACATTATCTCTAACTGGTTTATGAAATTAGATATATCATATTCCCTATCTAAAAGACATGATGTCCCAAAATCTAAAATAAATATTTTTTCATTATTGACAATGAGATTAGTTGGTTGATAATCACCATGACAAAAATCGTCAGATTTTTGCTGATAAATTCTTTTTTCCAAGGGTTTAATAATTTTATCTATAGATCTTGTTAAATTAGGATAAAATTTATATAAAGTCCATCTTTCAAAATCTTTATAATTTAAAAAAAATTCAGGATTCCATAATTCAAAATTTGGTTTAGACAAAGTATGAAATTTCTTTAGGGCCTTTGCAATAAGATCAATTTTTTCGTTTAAAAAATCTTTATTGTTCAAATTTGATACTATAGTTCTTCCCGGCAAGCTTTCGTAAAAAAGAAGGTTATATTCATGAAAAAATCCTAAGGGTAGAGGTACTTGGATTTTTCCATTATTGAATCCGTGATGATATATATAAGACAAAATATGAAATTCTTTTTGCTTGGAAAAATCTAAAGAAGCAGAGGCACGAATATTTTTGATTTGATCGCCGATTTTTACTTTATAAAAAACATTGTATGAATTACTATTATAAGTATAAGCTCGTTCTAATTCTAAAACTTCGATAGAAAAATTATTCTTGAAGAGTTTTTTTTTATTATTTGATAGAAATAATTGGATTTCTTCTTTATTTAATAAAAATTTTAGATCTTTAATCATTTTTTTCGTCTATTTTTCTTAAATATTCCTTATGGTTTTTAATAGCTTTTTTATATAGCCAAATATATTTTTTAGCTGATTTTTCCCAAGAAAAATCTTTTTTCATGCACCTTATTTGCATATCTCGCCATTTGTCCTTTTGATTGTAATACATCTCAACTGCTCGGCCAATTGCCTGCAAAAATTCCATTTTTTCATACTTTCTAAAAATAAAGCCATTTCTACCATCTCTGACAGTATCTACCAACCCACCAGTGTAGCGAACAATCGGAATTGTCCCAAAGCGCATAGCAATAATTTGTGATAAACCACAAGGCTCAAATCGCGAGGGCATTAAAAGCATATCCGACCCAGCATAAATTGTCTGGGCTAAGTGAGCATCAAAATGCATTTCAGCCGCCACTTCTTTAGGGTATTGTTTTTCGGCTTTTATAAAAATTTTTTCAATATCTTTCCAACCAGAACCTAAAATAATAAATTGTCCACCCATATCTAATAAATCTTTGAGGACATCTTCTATCAAGTCTAGACCTTTCTGACCTGTTAAACGGGTGACAGCACAAATTAAAGGTAAATCGGCTGATTGAGTAAGACCAAATTTTTTCTGCAAATAAAGTTTATTTTCGACTTTTTTATCCAGAGAACTAATCCAATATTTTACCGGTGTATCATCGTTGGTTCTTGGATCAAAATAATGATAATCAAAACCGTTAAGAATGCCCGTGAATTTCGATTTATGCATTTGTAAAATACGATGTAATCCTGCACCTTGTTTTTTAGTTAAAATTTCTTTCGAATAAGTCGGACTTACAGTATTTATCATATCCGCATTATCAATCGCTTCAGCGGTTAAATTTATTTGTTTCTTTTTCAAAATTTTATTTACTCTTTGAAAATCAGATCTTTTTAATCCCATCTTTTTTGCGACATTAATTTTTCCAATTGGCTGAGTTTCTAAATTATGAATTGTTGTTATGCTGGCAATATCTCTATAAAATGGATCGTTTTTATAAATAGTTTTTATCCATTTCGAAATCATCGACTCGAATCCATCATGATAATGAATTACATCTGGATGCCAATCAAAAGCTTTTAATAACTGGATCGCAACTTTTGAGATAAAAACATATAAGAAATATGGGATGTCACTAAAATCATCACCAATATTATGCAGGACGACTCCGTTCGGATAGATACTTTTTGGACACTCTATTAAATAAACTGGGATATAAGTATTCGGCAAACAAGTTTTCCAGACAGAAATTTTGACCCACTTTTTATTATCTGGCATTTTGACTTTCATCTCTTTAATTATTAATTCTGCATTATATTGTTTTAAATCAATTGTTTCATATTTCGCCATTATGATTCTAATATCAACTGGATAATTTTCCGCTAGCGCTTTTGGTAAAAACCCGACAATATCACCTAATCCACCGGCTTTTGCTAATGGCGTTAATTCGGTCGTGACATGGAGTACTCTTATCTTTTTTTCAATTTTTTCCTTTGCCATTTTTTTCTCCCTCTGCTTAATTTAAATAGCCATTAGGATGTATTTTGCGCCAGTTCCAATCGGTTCGGATAATTGAATCTAAATCAGAATATTGGGGATTCCAGCCCAAAATGTCTTTAGCTTTTTTCGAAGAAGCCACTGAAACAGCAATATCGCCTGGTCTTTTTTCGGTAACTTCCGTGGGAATTTCTTTGCCAAAAATCATAGTTGCCCGATCAATAATTTCCTTAACCGAAAAGCCTTTTTCCGACCCTATGTTAAAAACTTCCTGATGAGATTTTTCAACATTATTTAAAGCTAAAATATGCGCTTGGGCAATATCTTCAACATGGAGAAAGTCACGAATGGCGGTACCGTCTTGGGTCTCGTAATCCGAGCCGAAAATTTGGAGAATTCTTTTTTTACCTAAGGCTACTTTGATAATATTTTCCAAAAGATCTTCGTTTTGAAGATGAGATTTGCCAATCAATCCCGCCGGGTCTGAACCACCAACATTGAAATATCTCAATATACAATAATTTAAATTAGCGGTTTTTTGAAGATATTTTTCAAAATCCAATTTTGTCTGACCATAAGGATTGGTGGAGATAGTAGGATGATTCTCATCAATTGGAGTATATTGGGGGTTACCGTAAACCGCGGCGGTGGAAGAAAAAATCAAACGATCTACCCCGACATTAGTCATTGCCTCTAATAAATTAATGCTGTTTAAATAATTTTCTTGATGATAAAGCTCGGGTTTTTTTACTGATTCAGTGGCATCGATTTTGGCGGCCAGATGGATGACGGTATCAATTTGATAATCTTGAAAAATTTTTTGGAGTTTTTCTTTATCACCTAAATCGCCTCGGACAAAAACAAAATCCCCAAATTCTCGCTTAATTATTTCTAATGGCTCAATAAAACCACAAGATAAATTATCAACTATCAAAACTAAATAACCCTCCTTGATTAAATTTTTCACTAAATGGCTACCGATATAGCCGGCACCGCCAGTTATCAAAATTTTTCCTTTATTCATCTTTGATTTCGTGTTCTATGAATATAAATGCGGTTTAACGCCCTGCGGTTTCTGTTCTCGAAACATTTACAAACCTATCGTCCTGCCATACTTCACGCCCCCTCTTTGAAAGAACTTGTTCGGCGATCTCCGGCAGAGCATATTTTTTTATTTCTCCAATATCAAAAGGAGGGATTTTATTCTTGATACGAGTTTTCATAACATAATCATGTATGCGTGATAAACTTGCGCGACTCAAACTATTTGCTGAATAGCGATAATTCACCAAGATTTTCTCCGTGTAACCAAATTTAGCACCGGCATTGAGTATCCTCAACCACAGATCGTAATCTTCTGAAACAACAAACCCTGGATCAAAACCCTCAACCTCTAAGAATTTACTTTTTCGAAAAGCAGTACCGGGATTAGTCATAAAATTAAACATTTTAAAAAGTGCCGCGTTAAAAGGCTGAAATTTCCTTTTAATTTTTTTATTTTTCGCGGGGAAATAATCATACATATTACTATAGAAAACATCGTAATTATTTTTTGCCATGAGATCATATATTACACGCGCCCGATCTGGCTCATTAATATCATCACCATCAGCCGTTAACAATATTTCTGCTCGGGCTTTACTTACGGCAAAATTTCTAGCGTTAGATATACCAGTCATATTTTCTGGTAATCGAAAATAATTCAGGCGTGGATCATGAAAACTTTCTACTAATTCTTTGATTGGCTCATCGCTATGATCATCTACAATAATTGCTTCCCATTCCGGCATATCTTGTTTTAACAGTGATTCTATCATTTCCTTAAGTTCTTCTGAACGATTTTTGACACCAGTAATAAAACTCACCTTTGGATCCATCTTATTCTCCCTTTCTATTCATATCATAATTCTTTATATGCCCTCTCATAATTTTGGGCCATAAGCTCTGCGGAAAAATTTTCTTCTATCCATTGGCGACAATTGCGTCGACTTATCGTGTCAATTTTTTTGACAGCATCAACGGCAGCACCTAAATCATTCTCCTCAACAATAAACCCTGTCTGGCCATCTTTGACGATTTCCGGTAAGGAACTACGGCGGTTGGCAATTGGCGTTCCACAAGCCATCGCTTCCAGCGGCCCCAAAGGACAACCTTCATCCCAATGACTTAAGAAAAAAATAACCTCTGGCATTTTTATAAAGTTCAATTTTTTCCTTAAAACCGATAGGGCCAGCGGCATCAATTTTTGCGGCCAAATGAACAACGGTCTCGATTTTATTTTCCTCAAAAATCTTTTCAAGTAAATTTTTATCAGCTAAATCGCCCCGAATAAATTCAAAGTCACCAATTTCTTTTTTCAAAATCTCAATCGGCTCAATAAAACCAGTTGATAAATTATCTAAACCAATAATGGAAAAATTAGCCCTTAGAAGGTCTTTCAAAAGATGAGAACCGATATAACCCGCGCCGCCAGTTATAAGAATTTTATCCATGTTTTTCTTTCCAGTCATCAATCACTTTTTGATAAACTTTTTCGTAACCATTAACCATCCTTTCCACCGTAAAATTTTCTTCAACGTGTTTTCGGCAGTTTTGTCTCATTTGGCGATATTTTTCTTCCGGCATTTCGTAAATTCTTTTGACCGCTTTGACCATCGCCTCAATATCGTCTGGGGGGCAAATAAAACCAGTCTCACCATCTTTAATAATTTCAGGGACAGAACCGCGGTCAAAAGCAACGACCGGCGTCCCGCATGCCATGGCTTCGATCATCACTAGACCGAAAGATTCCTGGCTTCTGATCGGAAACAAAAAGGCTTTTCTGTTTCGATAATATTTTACCATTCGGTTAAACGGCACATGCCCCAGATAATTAATTTGTTTTTTGTCGATTTCTCGGGAAAGTTCATCAAAGTAAGCTTTCTCCTCTGGCTTCTGAATAACGGGATCGCCGATGAGGGTAAGTTTTTTGTTTGTCATTTTGGCGACTTTTACGGCAATATCCGCGCCTTTCTTTTTTTCTAATCTTCCAACGAACAAAAGACCTTCGTCTCCACCCTCGGAAAATTCGAAATCATCAATTTTTATACCATGATAAACGGTGTCTATAAAATTTAAAAACTCAATGCCTGTTCTCTGAAAATTGGAAACAGAAACAAAATAGCCGGTTTTGGCATATTTTTTTAAACGCAAAACATCAATCCTGCTGGCGGCTTCTCTCTGCGGTGGGTCATGAAAAGTAAAAACACATGGCTTATCGATAAAATTGGTAAAATAAATCTCATGTAAAGTTTTATGAGAATGAACAATATCAAAATCATTTTTGTCGATGGATTCAAAAGCCACTGCCGCCATCAAAAGTTCATACTGGATACTTTGACGTGTATATTCATGCAGGTTGGCAGCTCTTTTTTGGATAAAGTCGCCACCGGCGGCAAACTCCTCGTAGCTAGATTTTGTACCAGCGGTAACCAATTTGGCGCTTGTTTTTGTTCCTTCCGGGGCAAACAAGGTAAGGTCATGACCGCGCCTGACTAATTCCTCAGTCATTTCATAAATTAAAACCCCCGGCGCAAAAATCAGGTCCGGCGGTGAGGGAATCGGGCGCTGATTTGAGGCCAAAATAGCTATTTTCATTTCTCTTCCTTTACTTTTTCGAAGGCGGCCAAATAGTCATCGACCATTTTTTTGTAAGTGAATTTTTCTTCGACCAATCGGCGACAATCCAGCCTTTTGATGGTTTCGATATTGCCAACCGCCACGGCCATTTCCTCGATATCTTGGACCACAAAACCGGTTTTAGCCTCAACAACCACTTCCGAAACCGCCCCGTGGTTGAAAGCAATCACCGGCGTCCCGCAAGCCATGGCTTCGATCATCACTAACCCAAAAGGTTCCTCCCACGTTATCGGCATCAAAAAACCTTTGGCATTCTTTAAAAGCGCCAATCTTTTTTCGCCTTCAACTTCACCAACAAAAGTGATATTGTTATTGTCAATAAATGGCTTTACCATCTTTGAAAAGTATGGTTCTCGAATTTTTCCGCCGGCCAAAATTAACTTAACTTTCGTTTTCCTTGCAACCTCGCAAGCTAAATGCGGACTTTTATGCTCCCCCATCGCCCCCATATAAAAGAAAAAGTCTTTGGGGTTCTCGTTAAAGGGGAATTCATTAATATCCAGACCATTGTAGACAGTGGCTAAAAAGTTAACTCGATTCCCCGCTGGTTTTCTCTGTGAATTGGAGATGGTGATGACATTGGGGTTTTTAAAAAGACTTAAGACATCAACTACCTCCTTAAAAAGTGGTAAATGAAGGGTTGAAATTATCGGTGTTTTTAAAAATCGAGATAAAGGAAACATCAAAAAGCCGCCACGCATATGATTGAAAACCACCTCATATTCGCCGTCATGATCAACTAAATATTTCATCACCTTAGCAATATAGGCGGTTTCTATTCTCAATGGCCTTGACTGCTCAATAAAAGCACCCTCGAAATTTTGCTCACTAATCGTTTTTGAAAAAATTTCGACATATTTGGCTTTGGTCTGATTTTTCCCCGCACCAATTAAAGTCATTTCATTGCCGCGTCGAAGCAACTCATTAATCATCCCTTCGGCAATTCTTTCCGTACCGCCATGACCTTTGGCTGGTAATGTTGTAAATGGTGGGATAACAATCGCAATTTTCATCGTAAAAATAGTCTCACTTCTTCTGGATTAAAGCTTGGACCTGTTTCCATTTCGCACCTCTCTTAA
>JBBUEO010000004.1:9432-15193 GCA_038056915.1 Patescibacteria group bacterium | reverse complement strand
ATGTCAGCTTTAGAGGATATTGATCAAATTAAACGAAAAATGTTAAACTTAAAAATTGGCAAATTTTCATCCGTGTGCGGCCGTAAATTTGCCATGGATAGAGACAATCATTGGGACCACCCTATCAAAGTCTATAAAATGCTGGTTGAAGGAAAAGCCCTATTTGCCGAAACGATCCAAAAAGCCATTACCTTAAATTATCGAAATGGAAATAATGACGAAAATATTGCTCCAACCTTGATTAAAAACAATGGCAAAGTAACGACTATTAAAGCCAACGATGTTATTATTTTCTATAATTTCCGGCCCGACCGCGCAAGAGAACTGACAAAAATATTTATTGATCCTCGTTTTCGACGTTTTTTTTGGAAACCACATATTCCCGCCAATCTATATTTTGTCACCTTCACTCAATATTTTCGCCGTTTAAACCCCTATGTGGCGTTTCCAAGAAAACCGTTAAAAAATATTTTGCCCTCGATATTGGCTGATTTCCAAAAAAAGGATTTAAGGATTTCTGAATCAGAGAAGTACGCCCATGTCAGCTATTTTTTCAATTGCGGCCGCGAAGATCCTTTTGCTTTTGAAGAAAGACGGATTTTTTCCTCCCCTGATGTCTCCTCTTACGATAAATCTCCCGCCATGGCAGGTTCAGAAATTACCCACCAACTAATTAAAGCCATTAAATCTCAAAAATACGATTTTATTTTAGTAAATTTTGCCAATGTTGATCTGGTGGCTCATACCGGAAACATTTTAGCCGCAGGCAAAGCGGTTATGGAAGTAGATAAATTTTTGAAAAAAATTATTGAGGAAACTAAATCCATTAACACCACTACAATTATTACCGCAGATCACGGCAATGTTGAACAAATGATTAATATTAAGGAGAATCGCCAAAATAATCAATTAACTGAGGAAGAAACAACCCATACTCTAAATCCCGTGCCTTTTATTTTAATTAATCAAAAATTAAGAAAGAATTTAATTCAAGGTGCTTTGACTGCTTCGGCTAACACCTTGTCAAAAATAATTGCCGCCAAAGATAATCTCTCCGATATCGCTCCGACGATCTTAGAGTTAATGAAGATACCTAAACCGGAAGAAATGACTGGTCATTCTTTGCTAAATCGTTTAGAATAAAATTACAAGGAGTTTATGCTACAAGAAATTGAGGTCATCAAAAAAAATCCCGCGGATTTCCAAACCCCGCCAAATTTAGAAAATTATTCTGAAGTAATTAACAATTTTCGTTTTGAAGACTACACTAAGGAAATAGAATATTTTGACGATGGGAAATTTAATGCCGCCCATAACGCCATTGATCGCCATATGGGCACCGGAATTGAAACCAAAACGGCCCTAATTTGGGAAAACGACGACGGTAAAATTCAAAAATATACTTTCAAAGAAATATTTCAAATATCAAATCAGGTCGCCAACGTTTTAAAAAAATTAGGTGTTAAAAAAGGTGATCGAGTATTTTTGTTTTTGCCGCGAATCCCCGAACTTTACTATTGTTTTTTGGGGATTTTAAAAACCGGCGCGATTGCCGGCACCTTGTTTCAAGCTTTTGGTCCTTCGGGGATTAAAGACCGATTAGAAAATTCCGCCGCGCGCTTTTTATTTACCCATTCATCTTTAGTTGACCGCTTAGAGAAAATTAAAAAGGATTTACCACATTTGGAAAAAGTAATTGTTATTGACCAAATATTTGATAGCTTTGATTTTCAAAAAGAGTTAACCAACAGTCCAAAAGACTTTCCTGTTGCTCATATGGAGATTAGTGATCCGGCTTTTATGCTCTATACCTCCGGGACCACCGGCAAACCCAAAGGTGTGGTTCATGCTCACAAGGCAATTATTCAGGAATATTTGACTGCTAAATGGGTTTTAGATATTAAAGCCGATGATATTTATTGGTGTACGGCTGACCCTGGTTGGGTCACCGGGGTGGCTTACGAAATTTTAGGTTCATGGGCAAATGGCGCCACCTCCTTAATCTTTGACGGAAGATTTGAGGCGGCAAAATGGTATTCTTTAATCGACAAATATCAGGTAACAATTTGGTATACCGCTCCAACCGCCATTAGAATGCTTATGAAAGTCGGTGATGCTATAGTCAAAAAATATTCTTTGCAGAGTCTTCGACATTTGGCTTCTGTCGGTGAACCCTTGAATCCCGAAGCCATTCGTTGGGCTTATCGGGCTTATAAAAAACCTTTTCATGACAACTGGTGGCAGACCGAAACTGGGGCGATTTGCATTTCCAATTATCCATCAATGGATATTAAAGTTGGTTCTATGGGTCGGCCATTCCCGGGGATCCAAGCTGGTATTGTTGATGATAAGGGTAATAAGCTTGAAAATGGCAAAGAGGGCAATTTGGCTTTGCGTCCCGGCTGGCCGTCAATGATGATTGAAATTTGGCAAAATAAAGAAAAATATCAATCATATTTCGTCAATGGCTGGTATATTTCCGGTGACCGCGCCTGGCGCGATGATGATGGTTATTTCTGGTTTATGGGCCGGGCCGATGACGTTATTAAAACCGCTGGTGAACGGGTTGGTCCTTTTGAAGTGGAATCAGCTTTGATTGAACATCCAGCCGTGGCGGAAGCTGGTGTGATTGGCAAACCCGATCCGGAAAGAGGCGAAATTATTAAGGCCTTCTGCGTTTTAAAGCCGGGCAAGATTGCCGAAGAATCCTTAAAAGAAGAGTTAAGTCAATTTGTCAAAAAGCACTTGGCCGGCCACGCCTATCCAAGAGAAATTGAATTTGTCAAAAGTCTTCCCAAAACCCGTTCCGGCAAAATTATGCGCCGAGTGTTGCGAGCCAAAGAATTAGGTCTGCCAATCGGCGATACCTCAACTTTGGAAGAATACTAAAAAAAATTAAAAAGTCAAAAGGAAAAAGTAATAAGTGATTTATGACTAAAGAGCTGATTGTTGGCAATCAAGCAATCGTTCAAGGAGCCCTATCCGCCGGGGCAAAGATGATGACCGGCTACCCGATCACTCCCTCAACGGAGATTTTGAAGTTTTGGGCCGAAGAATGCCTCAAAAACCCGACCCTTAAACTTCTCCAGACAGAAGATGAAATGTCAGCCGGCTTTGCGATGATAGGAGCATGTCTTGCCGGGATTAAAGCTTTTACCGCCACCGCTGGCCCAGGTAATGTCTTAATGCAGGATGCTTTTTCGATGGCGGAAAATATGCGGCTGCCAACAGTGGCTTTTATCATGCAACGCGGCGGGCCCTCGACAGGAACCGTCATTTACTCCCAGCAAGAAGTCAATCTTACCTGCTTCGGCGGCAATGGCGAAGGCTTAAGAATTGTCTATTCCACCTCCTCACCCCAAGATCTTTACGATTATTCAATTAAAGCAATTAATACTGCTTGGAAATATCGTTTCCCAACTTTTGTCTTGGCCGATGGCTATCAAGCAAAAATGCTCACTGCAGTCGATACCTACGAGCCAAAGGAAAAAAATATCGAATTTATCGACTCAATGCCGTATTTACTTAACCCCAATAAAAAACCCGGAACATATGTGAATTTAAGAAACACTTTTAATCTTGAGGAAGAACTAAATTCACTTATCTCTAATCATCAAAAAGCTTTTAATGATTTCTCCCGGGAAATTATCGAATTCGAAGATTTGCATACTCTTGATGCTGATTTAGTAATTTTTGCTCATGGAATTGTCTCCCAAGCAGCCAAGGAGGCAATTGAAACCTTACGTGGAAAAAATCTAAAAGTCGGCCTCTTTCGGCCGATCACCCTCTCCCCTTTCCCCAAAAGTTCGGCTTGCCAAGTGGTTAAGAATAAAAAAGCAATTTTAATTGCTGAATCATCCTTAGGACAATTTGCCTCAATCGTGAAAAATAATTTATTTGGGACAAATTCATTAAACATCGAATATATTTTAAAACCAGCCAGCGCGATTTCAAGCGAAGAAATAGTCCAAAAAGTTGAACAAATTTTAAGTCAGAAGCCCGCTTAGCGGATTCAAAAAGGACATATGATGAGAGAAAATCTTCCTAAATCTTGGAACAAAAAAGCTTTACCTCATAAATTTTGTCCCGGTTGCGGTCAATCGCAAGCTTTAAGAATATTAGGTTTTGCCCTTGACGAATTGGCAATCCAAGATAAAACTGTTTATGCCACTGACATTGGCTGTTCTTTACTTTCTTGGAATTTATTTAATGTTGATACCATTCAAACCCATCACGGCCGAGCTACCCCAGTGGCAGTCGGTTTCAAACAAGTTAGACCGGAAGCAGTGGTGATTTCTTTTATGGGCGATGGCGGAGGTTATGCCATTGGCGCCCAGCATCTGGTGAATTCCTGTCTTCGAAACGACCCGATCACCTGCATTTTAATTAACAACGCTAATTACGCTATGACTGGTGGTCAATTGGCACCAACAACTCTGCCTTTACAAAAAACTGATACTACTCCCGAAGGCCGTCCGGAAAATTTATTCTCTCGGCCAATATTGGGTCCGGAAATGCTCTCAGAAATTGCTGCAGAAGATGCATATTTAGCCCGGGGCACATCCTTCGATATTGAAAATTGTTTGACCTTATTCAAAAAAGCTCTACAAAACCAAATTGACGGCCGCGGTTTTAGCTTCGTTGAGGTTTTATCTGCCTGTCCGGTAAATTGGAAAACAAACGCTAAGGGTTCAATAGACTTTGTCAATAAAATGAAAGAATTTTTTCCGCTTGGCGAGATAAAAATTAAAACTAATAATAAATTATGAAAAAAATCTTGGCTGCTGGTGAAGGCGGACAAGGAGTTCAATCAATTGTTGAAATTTTGGCCTTGTCTTTGCATCAGCAGGGAAAATTTGTCTCTTATATGCCTAACTTCGGGGTTGAACAGCGCGGTGGCGTCAGTCTTGGTTTTTTGCAAATTGATGATAAAAAAATCTCTTATCCCAAATTTTCCCTCGCCGATATTATTATCGCCCTATCAGACCGAGCCATCCCGGCGGTGGCAAATTTTATTAAAGACAACACCATTTTTATCTATGACTCCAGCAGCATCACCGACGATAATTTAAAGAATTTGCAAGGTAAATTTAAAAATTATCTCAATATTCCGGCCCAAAAAATCGCCAACGATCAATCTTTTCCCAAATCAGCCAATATCATCATTTTAGGGGCGATTTTAAAATATATCGAAGGTTTAGATCCTCAAAAAGTAAAAACTGTTATGAGTCAAAAGTTTGCTAAATACTTAACTAAAAATCCCCAAATTGCCGATCAAAACAATCGGGCTTTTGATTTTGGATTAGAATTTTCTAAAAATCCTAAAAATCAGGAGTTCAGGGGCAAAGAAAAAAAAGAAATTCAAAATGTTTTTGAGGATGAGAAAAAGTCGTGGCAGAGAATTCCCGAATATTGTAAAAGCTGCGGCTTATGTCTTGTGAGATGTCCCGAATGCGCCCTTACTTATTCTAAAGATCTAAATTTTCTTGGCACCCCAATGCCTCAAAATGATCTTGAAAAATGCACCGCCTGCGGAATTTGTCAAAAAGTCTGCCCCGAAGGGGCGTTAATTGTAAAATCAAAAACCCCGCCGCCGGCTTGAAAAGTTCTCTAAATTATGATATATTCTTATACTAATAACGGATAGCTTATAACATATTTACTGAATAAAACGCGGGCCGATAGTTCAGTGGTAGAACGCCTCCATGGCATGGAGGAGGTCCGGGGTTCAAATCCCCGTCGGTCCATTTTTTAATTGACA
>JBBUEO010000004.1:0-9332 GCA_038056915.1 Patescibacteria group bacterium | reverse complement strand
GCTTAAAATTAAAGAAACAATAGGATATTTAAAAAGGAGGTTATCTTGAAAAAGAGACTATTGATTCTTGGGGGAATAATTTTGCTGGCGATAATTTTAATCATCGTTGTATATATTTTGAAAAATCAAAGTACTGACCAATGGAAAATTTATGAAAACTCACGCTATCAATTTAGTCTAAATTATCCCTCTGATTGGCAATTGGGCGAAGAGCCGACAAATCATGACGGGATGGTATTTTCTTCCCCGGATGGCAAAAAAGAATGCCGGGCTTACGGATTTAATAATGCTCTAACCGGGACCAATAACCAACCCCAGAGCTTAAATGAATATATTGACTGGCTGATAGGCGATGATGTCCAATTGATAAGCAAAAAACAATCAAAATTAAGCGATTATGAGGCAATTCAATTGGTCACCGAAGAAGGGAGTTTAATCTCGGAAGCAATTTATGCCTTAGGAAAAGAAAGCGGTCGCGGTTTAGTCTGCACTTTTGGAAACACCTTAGACCAGCAAAATTTTAGCTCGACTTTTGAGGCGATGTCTGCCAGTTTTAAAATTAAAGCAAACCTCGACGGCTAAAAAAACATAATTTTACCTGAATTCCACCTACGAAGTGTAGCGGGAAAAATCCATCGCCTCACCGCCCTGATCCATTGTATTTATACCTATACTCTTGACCCAACCTAGTGATATATCACAAAATTGGGACAAAAGGGAAAATTATTCCTTCGAAGTAATATATAAAATAGTTAAACCCCGATGCTTGCCATCGGGGTGTTCCGCTGACGTTTGACCAAACCTCAAAATAGATCTAAGATTAACTAAAGAGGGAAATGAAAAATAAAAGGATTTTTTTTATTATTAGCGGTATAATTGTTCTTATTCTGGGATTAGGAATAGGCGGTTATTTCACTTTCAAAAAGTATGCTGGAACTGAAGCTGCTAAAGAAAAGGTTGCTCAAGATGATCAGGAAAATGAGGAGCCAGAAAATAAAACCGTTGAATCTCCTCCTGCCTATACTTTAGTTGGCTATACCGGACAAGTTTTTGGCGCCAAAGTTCCTCAAGGTTGGAGCGTGACTGACAACGAAAGCGGGATTGATATTATGGACAACACTGATTCAAGTACCGGCGCCGCCGGAGCGGTTGCTGTCGGTTGGTTCGGCACTCAAACACCTGACGGTTTTATTGATTTTATGCTCCAGGCAATTGGCGCCAGAGATATAAGTTATGAAAATGAGTCTGCTCAAGAGACCATTAATGATCCATCTTATGGTTTAAGTTGGGTGATAAAGACCAAAACTTTTACTTTTACCAATAAAAACGGCACTAAAATCAAAGCCAAGGCCTCAGCCGGTGTTTTGAATGGCTACGGACAATTTATGGGGATGATTACCGCTTTTCAAACCATGCCTGATAAATGGTCAAAATGGGCGCCGACCTTAGAAAGAATTGCTAAATCGATAACAATTATTAATCCCTCAAAAGCCGGGGGTATAGATAAAGTAAGATTGCCAACCGCGGCTGATTTAGCCAATGATTCCTCGCCGATAATGGAATCTTGGGAATATCGAAATAAGGTTAGCGATTGGTCGTCCCATGAATTCTCCGACGCTATTATGGGTCAGGAAACTGATTTATATTCGCCTTCAACCGGCTCAAATTATACCAGACCTCTTTCAGCTTACGATCCAACTATCGGCGGTTATCGTAACCCCGATAACCATTCGGAAATTTTAATTGACCCTTATGAAAGATAAGTTAATCTTCCCAAACGACATTATATTGTTCTAAAATATCCTAAAAATAAGCCCTGGGCGGATGTTCGCCCAGGGCGATCGGTTCAGGCGCTCGTAAGCCACGTAGCCACCTTTTGGTGGCGGTGGAGCAGACGATAGCTTCTGTTGACCATTAATGCCAGGGCTGTCTTGTGACGACTAAGTAGACGATACCCAAGGCATCTTCTGAAAATCGAAGAAAGGGAGTAGAATTGTCTGTAGGCGGAGCGCTGCCCCTCCTTCAGTTCCAAGGGAGTCATCTGCAAGGGGCGGAAAACAACGTTGCTCATAGTGTAGTCCGACCAGTCGTTGCCCAGGATACGTCCTTCCTCGGTAAGCTTATCGCAAATTGCGGTACCCGGGAAAGGCGTAAGGACAGCGAATTGGGCGGCGGCTAGCCTATGACGCTCGGCAAAAGCGACCGTTCTAGCGAAGGTACCCAGATCATCACCATCGAATCCGAACACAAAAGACCCGATGATCTCTATGCCGGCCCGATGGATTCTCCTGACCGCCTCGTCCATATCAGTCCCAACATTGGGTGACTTGCCGGTCGCCTTCAGGTTTTGAGGCGACAATGACTCCAGCCCAATGAACAACGCTTTACAGCCGCTTCGAACAGCCAAAGCCATTAACTCCGGATCACGGGCAATGTTTAGATCAGCTTGTCCGACCCAGCGGCGTTTGAGCGGGATGAGGGCTTCGAAGAGTTCCTTGGCGCGGGTGGGATTACCGGCGATGTTATCATCCACTAAGCCAATCCAGCCTTTAAGCGGATCAATCTCCTCTGTCACTTCATTGATCGGCCTGAAGCGGTAGCGCCGGCCGGCGACGGCTTTTACTGAACAAAAGGTACAATTGTGGGGGCATCCCCGCGCCGTCTGGACGACATTGGTGGTCAGATAGCGATCCACTTGGAGCAGCTCGCGCCGGGGGCGCGGAAGGCCGGCAAGATCCGCATAACCGTTATTTGAGTAACGCGGTTTAAGCCGATCAGCAGCAAGATCGGCGATGACCTCTTCCCACCTCGGCTCTACTTCGCCAATGACGATGGCGTCAGCATGATCTTTCGCCTCGTCAGGCCTCACGGTAGGATGAATACCGCCCATAACGACTGGAATTCCTCGCTCTCGAAAGGCGTCAGCAATAACGTAAGCGCGCGGGGCAGAAGCAGTCATACAGCTAATCGCCACCAAGTCGACATCGGCGGTTGTATCAACCGGCTCGACATTCTCATCAATCAGTCTGACCTCGATTCCTTCCGGTGTCAGACCCGCAAGCAACGGAAGGGCTAAAGGCGGGGCAAGTACCCTGCCGCCATGCCACCAGCTTTGATCCCATGAAGGAGCAACAATCAACAGTCTCATTGTGCCTATCCTTTCAGCCTGCTGGCTATTTCAGAGTCAAGGTGCAACTATTATATTATCTCAAAAAATATTTTTTTAATCAAAAACTATATATATATCCCAACGGCTCACCTCTTGAGCCATTTATTTATCCTTTTTCTTGGCAATTGCCTCATTTTATGATATATTATAGGGGATGAAAGAAAGATACAACCACCAAAAAATCGAAAAAAAATGGCAAGATTACTGGGAAGAAACTAAAGCGCACCAAGCTAAAGAATCAAAAGATCGTCCCAAATTCTACTGCCTCGACTTTTTTCCCTATCCTTCAGGTGACGGTCTTCATGTCGGTCATTGGCGCGGTTATGTATTATCCGATGTTATTAGCCGCTACCAAAAACTTCATGGCAACAATATCCTTCATCCCATGGGCTACGATGCTTTTGGCCTACCAGCAGAAAACGCTGCTATCAAAGAGAATTCCCACCCAAAAATTTATACCGATAAAGCTATTAGTCGATTTCGAAAACAGCTCAAACAAATCGGGGCGATGTATGACTGGTCAAGAGAAATTTCCAGCGCCGATCCTTCCTATTATCGCTGGACCCAATGGCTATTTTTAAAGCTTTATAACGCCGGTCTTGCCTACAGAAAAAAAGCCCCAGTTAATTTTTGTCCTTCCTGCCAGACGGTTTTGGCTAATGAACAGGTTATTGCTGGTCAGTGCGAGCGCTGTGGGACTATAGTTTCCAAAAAAGAATTGACCCAATGGTTTTTAAAAATTACTAACTATGCTCAAAAACTGCTTGATAATTTAGAAAAACTTGATTGGCCCGAGCGGACTAAAACCTTGCAGCGAAATTGGATCGGCCGATCCGAAGGGACATTGATAAAATTTCCAATCGCCAATTCTCAATTTTCAATTGATGTTTTTACCACTCGAACTGATACGATTTTTGGCGCGACTTTTATGGTCTTAGCCCCGGAAAATGAATTAATTTTTAAAATTACTCAACCCAAACAATTAGCTGCAGTTAAAAAATATCGTAAGCAGACTCAAACAATCTCTGAAATTGATCAGGAAGATACAGATCGTCGTAAAACCGGGGTATTTACCGGAGCCTACGCCCTAAATCCAGCCACTGGCCAAAAAATTCCCATCTGGATTGCAGACTATTGTTTGTTTTCATACGGCACCGGGGCAATAATGGCAGTACCGGCTCATGACAAGCGTGATTTTGAATTTGCTGAAAAATTTAAGCTGCCAATAAAACAAGTTATCTCGCCCGACGGCCGTCAAAATTATAAAATACTTCCCTTTGTTGATGACGGTATTTTGATAAATTCCGGATCTTACAATAAATTATCATCAAAAGATGCTCGTGAAAAAATCACTAATCATCTTAGCAAAAAAAATATCGCCAAATATGAGGTCAATTTCCGTCTTCGGGATTGGCTAATTTCCCGCCAGCGTTATTGGGGCGCGCCGATTCCAATTGTCTATTGCCAAAAGTGTGGGCTAAAGCCAGTTCCGGAAAAAGATTTACCAGTCTTATTGCCAGAAAATGTTGAATTTCATCCAACTGGTGATTCACCGCTCAAACTATCTAAAAAATTCCTTCATACCACCTGCCCGAATTGCCATGGAAAAGCCATCCGTGAAACCGATACTATGGATACCTTTGTTGATTCCTCTTGGTATTATTTAAGATTTTGTGATCCGCAAAATAAAAAAGAATTTGCCGGCCACAAGTTTATCAATTTCTGGTTGCCAATTGATTTATATGTCGGCGGCATTGAACATGCCACTATGCATTTGCTTTACGCCCGTTTTATTTGCATGGCTTTGCATGACTTAAAGATTGTCAATTTTTCCGATTCAGGCGAGCCATTTAAAAAACTTTTTAATATTGGCCTTATTTATCTTGGCGGCGCCAAAATGAGCAAATCAAAAGGCAATGTCGCCACCCCGGATGAGATAGTTTCAAAATACGGTTCCGATGCCCTAAGAGGTTATGAAATGTTTGTTGGTCCGGTTGATCAAGACAGTCAATGGCAAACCTCAGGAATTTCCGGCGTCTACCGATTTTTGGAAAAAGTCTGGGATTATTTTCAAAAAGCCGATTTTACTGAAGATAATCAAATTGATGACCAAATCGAGCATACAATTAATAAAGTTACCGATGATATTAAAAACTTGCACCTTAATACCGCCATTTCCAATTTAATGAAATTGTTTAATTATTTAATTGATAAAAAAATTACACTTTCTAATGCTAAAAAAATCAATCTCATTCTTGCTCCATTTTTCCCTCATTTAGCCGAAGAAATTAATCAACAATTAGATGGTAAAGAGTCGATTTTTAATTCAACTTGGCCGGAAATTAATAAACTTTCCCAAAAGGAAAAACTGCCGATTGCCATTCAAATTAACGGCAAGACCCGAAAAATTATTATCCTCGAGAAAAATCTTTCTCAAAAAGAAGCCGAAACAATAACATTGGCTGACCCCAAAATTAAAAAATTTATTGATAATCAAAAAATAATAAAAATAATTTACCTTTCCGGTAAGGTGATTAATTTTGTCACTAAAGGAAAAAAATGGCAGAGCCAAAAAAAAGATTAACCTCGTCTCGCTCCGGCTGGCGCCGGTCGCATCAAAAAATTAAAAAGCTATCATTGTCTACTTGCCCAAAATGCAAGACCAGAATTATCCCCCATCGGGTTTGCTCAAACTGTGGTTTTTATAAAGGCAAGGATATCTTAAAGCTTGATGAAAAAGCCAAAATCAAAGAGCAACGCCGCAAGAAAAAGGAGACTGAAAATGAATAGACATTTATCCCGCGTAATAATTATGCAGACTCTATATGAATGGGATTTTAGGCCTAAAGCGACGATTGATGAGATAAAACAGCGAAACATTGTAAATTATCAGCAAAAGATAGATCACGCCTATATTGATCAAACAATTAAAGGAGTGATTGAAAATCAAAAAGAAATAGATGAAAAAATTCAAAGCGCCGCTCCGGAGTGGCCATTAGAACAAATTTCTGCCATTGATAAAACCATCTTAAGAATTGCTATATTTGAAATTTTTGAATCAAAAGATATTCCCCATAAAGTTGCCATTAATGAAGCTGTGGAACTTGGCAAAACCTTCGGGGGACAGAATTCATCTAAATTTATTAATGGAGTTTTAGGGACTATTTGGCGAGATTATTCTAACACCGATAAAAAGAAGAGTATAAAGGAGGAAAATGAATGACATTTTAGAATTTGCCAAAAAAAATAAACTAAATTTCAGCAATGACAAATTGCTAAAACAGGTATTTATCCATCGTTCTTATTTAAATGAAAATATCGGTCTCCAATTGGACCACAATGAAAGGTTGGAATTTTTGGGCGATGCAGTCTTGGAATTAGTGGTAACCGAATATTTGTATAAAAATTATCAAAAGCCGGAAGGCGAACTGACAAATTTGCGTTCAGCTTTAGTTAAAGGTCAAATGCTTTCTGATATTGCTAAAGAACTGAGCATGGATGATTACCTTTATCTTTCCAAAGGTGAGGCAAAATCTGAAGGCCGGTCCCGCCAACTTATTATGGCTAATACTTTTGAAGCTCTCATTGGGGCAATCTATTTAGATCAAGGTTATCAGGTAACGGTTGATTTTATTAAAAAACATTTAATTAAATATTTAAATAAAATCATCGACCAAAAACTCTATTTAGACCCCAAAAGCCATCTGCAGGAACTTTCCCAAGAACAATTGGGAGTCACTCCTACTTATAAAGTTATTGACGAACATGGCCCAGACCATGCCAAAAGTTTTACCGTGGGCTGCTATATAAATCAAAAAATAACCGGCCAGGGCTCTGGCAGCTCCAAACAGACAGCTGAAAGCGCTGCCGCCTCCTCAGCTTTAGAACATTGGACTGAATTATCATCGGAAAAAAATTCTAAGTAATATATTTTCTTAGCTTCAAATAGAGTTCGTTAGCGGCTTTTCTTAATTGGTCTTTTTGGCGAAATTCCCAGACTAAAATCGGATCATTTTTTAAAATTAGAGCGTACTCAAAAATTAATTTTTTAGCAGTAAAACGAGGGTTAGGGTCCCGATCAAGGGTTTTTAATAATCTTTCAGCATTAAAATTAAATTTTCGATATTGGTCCGATAACTCGCCTAAATTCCAGGCTTTTTCAATTATTTTTTGGTCCAAATTTGTATTGCGGCTGATTTCAAAATATTTTATTTTGCTTGTAAGAGACATTCTTTTTTCAATTTCGGCGACTTCATTTTTAATATTATTTGGGGTAATCCAAACGCTTGCCTGCAAAATCCCTAAACCAAGTCTTTTTAATGCCCTTCTTAGGCGGTCGCGAACATCTCTTTGAACTTCGGGAATATCAAACAAAACCAAACGCCACTTGCCGTCCCATTTTCCAGTAGTTTTTAAAGATGCCAATAAACGGTCGATTTCTTTTTCGCCTTTCGGGGTGATTTGATAAACGGTTTCCGAACTTTTAGTATTTTTTTGCGCCCACCCGAGTTTTTTAAGTTTTGCCAAAGCACCAGAAGCGACTTTTCCCCATCGGTTAATACGATAGGCAGGAACCTGTTTTTCGTCCTCAAGTAAGATAAAAATTTCTTCCATCGGCGATAATGCCATCTTTTTCCTTTCAGAATGAATATAGCACCTAACCCAACGCCCGTCAAGACCTTAAGTAGAACGTGGTTCACTTCAAGGCGCAGACCCCACAGACAACGCTCCTGTATGATTGAATGGAATTCAATAAGTCAGGAAGAAGTTGTGCGGACGTCAAGCCCTACGACCAATAATCATTAAATCTTAAACTCGATGCCATTAGTTTAAAAAATTCAGTGTGGTGGTTAAGCGCCCGATTACCGATACTTAAATAACCCTGTAATCTTCCCAACGGCTCACCCCCCTTGAGCCGTTTAGTTGATATTTAAAGTAAATTAGGAGCTTGCCCTGAGCTTGTCGAAGGTGTAAGATTAGGTAAGGTGTTGTAATAATATACAACAATTGTTGTAGGAAATAATATAACAAACTTTATTTATCCCGAGTGATTCGAGGGAAAATACCGAGGGCTGGGAGACGTGGTAAAAATGGAAAGTGGTATTGACAAAGGATAATTCAAATTGATATTCTTAAATTACGAACATAAAACGAACTATTAAGGAGTAAAATGAGCTTAGTCGTTACATCTTATGTCCCTGAAGGAATTGTGATGGCTTCTGACAGTCGGCAATCGATTACAATTCAAGGAAAAACTCCCGATGGAAAAGAAATTCCAAAAGTAGATACTATTAATTCAGATAATGTTTATAAAACATTCCTCCTTGAAAAACTTGATAAAAACGAAAAACCTTGTTTTCAAGTCGGCGTTAGTGCCTTCGGACAAGATCTTTTAGGTGGCATTTCTACTGCTAGTCATATGAAACGCTTTACGGAAAAAAGATTGGCTGATAGTGATTATGTTGAGACGATTGCCGAAAAAATAGTTGATTTTTTTAAAAAAGATTTCCCCGGCGCTGACATTGGTTTCCACGTGGCTGGTTATAAAAAAGAAGAAAAAGTAAGCGTTCCCTACATTTTTTATTGCAGTGTTAAAAAAGATCAAGTGGAAAGACGCAATTTAAAACCCGATAAAACTTTAGCTTATGGCGCAACATGGTCTGGTCAAATTGATATTTTGGCAGGTATTGTACAACCAAGTTTAATGCCGGGGCTAGAAGGAAAAGTTGCTATGATGCATAAACCCCCAATAATTTGGGATGCAATGGCACTCCAAGATGCCATTGATTTTTCAATTTACGCTATCCGAACTACTATTGATACTATCCGTTTTCAAGCCCGACCCAAAAATGTCGGTGGTCCAATAGACGTTTTAGTTATTACCCCAGAAAAGGTAAAATGGGTACAGAAGAAAGAATTAAAAGGAGAATCGAATGGAGGATTATAAACTTTTACTCGCGGATGCCTCGGCTTATGAACCAATTCGAATGTCAATTAAAAGTAGTTTATTAGATTTAAAAACTGTCACTGATGGTTTCGAATCAAGTAAAATCAACTTCTGTATTACAAGCCAAGCATTAGAAACCGATGACTTTGGTTACTCCGAAACACCCGATCTATTTGAGTCTAAGGTAGATAGTTCATATAAAACTGCTGAAATTTA
>JBBUEO010000003.1:14475-35157 GCA_038056915.1 Patescibacteria group bacterium | reverse complement strand
AAGAGATAAATCTTTTTAATATGTGTTGTAATGGCAAAAATTTCTTTAGAAAAATATTTTGTGGGACTGGGTAAGGACAGCCTCATTTATGGTTTGGGCAATGCTTTGTTGAAAGTGTTGGCCCTCATCACTGCCCCGATTTTTACCCGGATTTTTGTCCCAGCCGAATATGGCATTATCAGTTTGATCGCCTCAATCATTTCCTTTTTGAGTTTACTTTTAATTTTTGGGATGGATTCGGCAATTCCCGTGAGTTTTTATGAGTATAAAAAGGAAAGAAAGATTATTATTTCTTCTGGTTTTTGGTTTCTCTTAGTTTGGGGTATTATTTTAGTCGGGTTGGGGCAAGTTTTGGCCGGAAAAATTTCCTTCCTTGTTTTTCATAATTCATCTTATAATGTTCTTTTGATCATTGCTTTTTGGACGGCTTTTTTGACTTTGCTTATTAATCTTTGCAAGGCGGTTTTTCGTTTGGAATTTCGGGCTAAGACCTTTGCTCTGATTGCCGGTCTGCAGGCTATTTTGACCGTGGGTTTGATGATTCTTTTTGTTGCTTATTTTCGCCTCTCCTTGACCGGTTATTTTCTGGGGGGCTTGTTAGGCGCAGGCGCAAGTTTAATTTTGGCGATCTCTTTGATAAGGAACAATTTATCCCTAACTTTATCTTGGCGCCGGCTTAAGGAAATGATTGTTTATGGTTCGATGATTGTCCCCGCTTCAGTGGCCTTTTTTGTTTTTGATCTTTCCGATCGATTTTTTCTTAACCACTACCGGGATTTGACAGAATTAGGCCTTTACTCAATCGGTATCAATATCGCCAGTTTAATACTTTTTTTCTCCGTCGCCATTGGCCAAGCCTGGTCGCCCTTTATTTTAAAAATCTATTTTCAAAGCAAGAAAATTTTTCACGAATTTGTCCCGCGCACCTTTACCTATTATTTGATTTTTTTCTTCGTCTTAGCGGTTGGGTTAACTCTTTTTGGGGAAGAAATATTGCGCATTTTTACCACGGAAAAATTTTACCCGGCGGCGCGCGTTATTGGTCCCTTGGCCCTGGCAATGGTTTTTTCCGCCAGTCTTCAGGTGACGGCGATGGGGATTTCGATTTCGAGAAAAACGAAATACTTCGCCTTATTTTCAGGATTGGCTGCCGGTTTAAATATCATATTAAATTTTTTCTTAATCCCTCGATATGGCATGGTCGGAGCCGGTTTTGCGACGGCTTTTTCCTATTTGTTCTTAACCATCGTCTATTTTTTTCAAAGCCAAAGGTTCATCTATCTAAAAATTGCTTGGCAAAAAATTTTTAAACTGGTATTATTAGCCGTAAGCCTGATTTTGCTTTTGCCTTTTTCTTGGCAGTTTGATTTTTGGGGAAATTTAAGTTTAAAAATAGGCGAGTTTTTATTGTTTTTGGTTTTGCTTTATTTTTTAGGTATTATTGAGAAAAATGAGCTATCATATCTTAAGATGACCGTCTTAAGATTCAAAAGTAAAAAATCTTAAAATGACCATTGATAAAATCTATTTAAAGTTTAAAAAAAAATACCGCCGGGCATTGGTGACTGGCGGGGCTGGCTTTATTGGATCACATATTTGCCAAGAGTTGGCGGTTCGCGGTTTTCCAGTGATTTCCCTTGATGACTATTCTGCCGGCAAAAAGGCTAACCTTAAACATTTAAAAAAATATCCTAATTTTATCGAAGTTAAAGTCGATATCACTGATTTGGGGAGGTTACCTCGTTTTTTCCGGGGAGTTGATATAATTTTTCATAACGCCGCTTCTAAAAAAAGTATTTGTCTTAAAGACCCTCGCCGGGATTTGGCGGTCAACGGTAGCGGCACTTTCAATCTTTTAGAACTGGCGGCAAAATTTAAGATTAAAAAATTTGTTCATGCTTCCACTGGTTCAGTCTACGGTGAAGGGAAAATATTTCCTCAAAACGAAAATCATCCTACTAATCCGGTTTCTTTCTACGGCGTTTCTAAACTCGCCGGCGAAAAATATGTTCAAATTTTTCACCAAATTTATGGGATAAATACAACAATTCTGCGCTATTTTCATGTTTACGGTCCTCGTCAGGAATCAGGTGAATTTGGCGGGGTGGTGGCAATCTTCATTAAAAAACTTCAACAAGGCCAAAGGCCGGTTATTTTTGGCACTGGCCGACAACAGCGGTCTTTTACCTATGTTAATGATGTCGTCCGAGCGAATTTATTGACCGCGATCAAGCCGGAAGCTAAAGGTCAAATTTACAATTGTGCTTCAGGGATTAAAGTCACCATAAACGAGCTTGTCCGGGAAATAATTAGGGCATTTGGTACAAAAATCAAACCGATATATAAAGACTGGCAAATTGGCGACATCAAGGTTTTTGATATTGACATCCGAAAAATCCGCTCCCTGGGGATGGATTTTGAAAGAGATTATACTTTGGGTATTCAAATGACAATTGACTCGATGAAGGAAAACCTCAACTATGAGCCCAGATCCTTTAAAAGATAAAAAAATATTTATCGGCTTCAACAGCGCTGGCGCGGTTGGTATCTATGAGTTTACCCGCGTCTTAAAAAATAGAAGATACCAAATTGATTTTTACGGAATTGGGAAAATTCGCTTTAATATGCCGGTGGATTTTCTCCTTAAATTTTCTCCCGGAAAATTTAGAAATTTTTTAGAGCGTTTGGTTTATTTTTTTCGGTTGCTGCCATCTTATGATATCTGGCACTTAAATTATGCCGAAGTATTCTTTTTTTACCCTTTAAATCTATTTATTTTAAAACTTTGGGGCAAAAAAATTATTTGCACTTTTCGCGGGGCCGATATCCGCACAGGTTTTAATATACCTATTAAACTTCCTGCCAGTTTTGAGGAGCGATTTGGCTTTTGGCGAAATTTAAAACGCCGGCTTCGAATGAAAATCTTTGTTTTTTTCGCCGATAAAGTTATTCTTACTGGTCCTTTTTTAGTGCCTTATGTCAATTCATTCGATGCGATTATTCCTTACGCTCGAAATATCCCTAAAATTAAACCTCAAAACCATCAGCCAAACAATATTAAATTAGTAATTCATGCTCCCAGCAATCCGGCGGCTAAAGGAACAGAAATTGTCTCTCGAGTTTTTCAAAAACTGGCCCGACAATATCCTAAAATAAAATTTCAAATTATTTCAGGGCTCAACTATCAGCAACTGCAGCAACTTTTAGCCAAGTCCGATATTGTTATTGATCAGCTGCTAGTCGGCTGGTATGGGGGGGTGGCGGTTGAGGCTATGGCTTTAGAAAAACCAGTCCTGGTCTTTATTAATCCTAATTATCTTCCTTATATTTCTTATGCCGATAAATTGCCGATAATTAATACAAATATTTGGCAGCTAGAGAGCGACCTCGAGTTTTATCTTAATCATCCCGAAATTTGTCGTCTCAAAGGGGCAGAGGGATATAAATTTGTTAAAAAATTTCACCATTGCCAAAAAATTGCCGATCAATATCAGCAAATATATCTTCAGGTTTTAAAATGAAAAAAGTTTTAATAATTTCCTATTTCTTCCCCCCCTTGGGCGGCGGCGGGGTGATCAGAATGACAAAATTTGTTAAATACATGCCCAAATTCGGTTTTGAACCAGTAGTGATTTCTCCCCAAAAAGGTTTTTATTCGGTCAAAGACCCCACCCTGCTTAATGATATTCCTAATGTCGTAAAAATTTTTAGAATAAAATATCCTGAACCTGGTCTTTGGCTGAAGTGGCGGTGGTGGCAGAGTTTTTGGGCAAATTTAATCTCCCGTCTCTTAATTCCCGACGCTCAAGCCCTCTGGATTATTCCGGCAGTGATCATTGGTAGGCGGCTAATAAAAACTCATAAAATTAAACTTATTTTCACTTCTTCCAGGTCTTACAGCGATCATGTGGCAGCTCTGATTTTGAAAAAACTTACCGGGGTAAAATGGGCGGCTGATTTTCGGGATTTATGGACCTCGGGTGGTTTTTTAAAACGGCAAATTTTAGCCAGTGCTGATCTCGTCACCGCGGTTTCGGAGGGCTTAACAGAGAAGCTTAAAAAAAGCGCAAAACAAAATCAAGAGAAATTTGTGACTTTGACTAATGGATTTGATGAGGATGATTTTATTAAAGCTGAAAACATAAAAGTCAAAACTAATAAATTCAACTTAAAATTAAAAATAGTCCACATTGGTTCATTTTACGGTTTAAGACAGCCCAAGGCTTTTCTACAAGCCTTCCAAGAATTAAATTTGAAAGATATTGAGTTTGATTTTATTGGCGGTAAAAAAAGAGTCTCTCATCACCAAGCTATAAGAGAGATGATGCGGGCCGATGTATTGCTATTGATCTTAAGTCCCAAAGATGGTCCGGAAGTGATGACCGGCAAAATATTTGAATATTTAGCCGCTCGCAAGCCGATTTTAGCTTTAGCTCCCAAGAATTCCGGAGCGGCAAGACTACTTTCCAAGCTTAAAGTTGGCGAAGTCGCCCCGCCAGACGATGTCGAAAAAATAAAACAAAAACTTAAAAAAATTTATCAAAAATCGCGAAAAAGCGGATATTCAATTCCAAGAGTAAATTTAGAGCCGTATACCCGTCAAAATTTAACCCAAAAATTAGCGGAAAATTTTCAAAAAATTCTTCAAAAAAATCACAAAATCAAGCTTTGTTTTATCGGCAATCTTCAAGCTCCCCAAAATCAAAGCCTGGTAAATTTTTTAAGACGCCGGCCATTTGAGATCTACTTTTTAACTACCCATCGGGCAAAGATTCCCGGAATAAGAACGATTTTCATTGGTCGGGAAACCTTTTTGGAAAAACTGCCTATTTGGTATTTTGGGAAAACTCAAATCAAAATCAGAAAGATTATTCGCCAAATCAGCCCTGATATTTTGCACGGTCAAGATCTTGTGTTTGCCGGTATCTGGGCGGCGCTTTCTGGTTTTCAGCCATTGATTTTGACTTGCTGGGGTTCGGATGTTTTCCGCTTTGGCGAATTTATCTGGCCGGAAAAAAAATTAATTCGCTTTGCCCTCAATTATGCCGAGATTGTTACTGGGACATCAGAGTCAATTGGTGACCAGGCAGTTAAAATTGGCCTGGCAAGAGAAAAGTTTCAGCTTGTTCATTTTGGGGTCGATTTATCAATATTTAGGCGAAAAAAGTCTTATTATCTATCACATTTTCTAAAAAGTCATCCGAAGAAAAAAATAATATTTTGTCCCCGTTCAATCGCCCCGATTTATAATATTGATATTTTGATTGAAGCTTTTTATAAAATTACCAAAGTGCTGCCGGTAAAATTAGTCCTGCTTGATCAAAACGCCGATATCAAATATTTTCGAAAAATCACCCAAAAAATACATGACTTAAAATTAAATGAGGAAATTGCTATTCTCCCAAAAGTTAAAAATCCCCAAATGGCAGCATTTTATAATGCCGCCGAAGTGGTAATTTCTCTTCCCAGTTCAGACAGCAGCAGCGTTTCATTTTTAGAGGCCATGGCTTGCGAGAGAAAAATAATCATTACAGATTTGCCCTATACCAAGGAATGGCTCGCCGGGCCAAGTGGGCAGAAAACTCACAATTTCTGGCAAGTACCGGTCAGAAATGTAGAGGCTACTTATCAAGCCTTAAAGGCGGCTTTAAATTTTCCAGAAGAAAAATGGCAATCAATTGGCAGTTTTAATCGCCAGTTAGTCGCCCAAAAAGCTGAAAAAAAATCCAATTTTGAAAAAATGGCAAAATTATATCAGGATTTATGCAGATGAAAAAAATATGTATGCTGACAACAAGTGAAATTTATCACGACAGCCGTATTTTAAATGAGGCGGAGACATTGACTTCTAAATATCAAATAACAATCCTTGCCCGCAAATATCCGGAGCAAAAACCGGCCCCAAAATTTCCTTTTGAGATTAAGATAATTGGTTTTGCGAATTTTAAATCGTTTAAGCTTAATATTTTTTCATCGCTAATGTCATTGGCAAAAGCCGCTTTTCGAGAAAATCCCGATGTTTTTCATGCTCACGATCTTGACGGACTCCTTTGCGCTTTTCCCGCCGCTTTAATTAAGAGGAAAATTTTAGTTTACGATTCCCACGAGCTTTGGTCAGAATCTTATCCTTTTGAAAATCTTCGCGGGATTAAGTGGCTGCTGCCGATTTTAGAGAGAATTTTAATTTGGAAAGTCAAAGCCGGAATTACCGTTAATCAGTCAATTGCCGATTATTTAGAAAAAAAATATCATAAGCAATTTATCGTTTTATACAATTTTCCGCATTTTCTCAATAAGCCGGCAGATTTTGTTTTAAAAAAACGATTTCCTGGGGAAATTATTATTTTGCATTTGGGGGCGGCTGACGAGGGTCGGGGTTTGGAGCAAATTTTAAAAGCGGCAAAATATTTATCATCAAGATATAAAATTGTTTTTTTGGGCGGCGGCAAAACTGAAAAACAAATAAAAAAGCTGGCGACTAAATTAAAACTGGGAGAAAAAACCGTCTTTTTGCCGCCGGTCCAGCCGGAAAAAATTGTTCCGACAATTCATGGAGCTGATTTAGGGCTGGCTTTGACCGAGAAAAAATCATTAAGCTACTATTTATCTTTGCCTAATAAAATTTTTTACTATATTGCCGCCGAAATGCCGGTTTTGGGTAGCAATTTTCCTGAATTTAAAAAAATCATTATCAAAGATAAAGTTGGCGAGACGGTCGATCCTTCCAAACCGCAAGTAATTGCCCAAAAAATCATTAGAATGACCAAAGAACAGAATCGTCAAAAATATCGTGGTAATCTTCAAGGTTTAGCAGCCAAAAAATACAACTGGCAAATCCAATGCCAAACCCTTGTCAGTTTTTACCAAAAACTATTAAGATGAATTTATGGCAAAGACCCTAATTGCAACGATTATCGGCGCCCGGCCGCAATTTATTAAAACCCCGCTGGTATCAAAAGCTATCCGTAAATTTGCCCGGGAGATTATTATCCATACTGGCCAACATTACGATGCCAAAATGTCGGATATCTTTTTTCGGGAACTCAAAATCCCCAAACCTGATTATAATTTAGGGGTGGGTTCTGGACCGCAGGGCAAACAAACAGGACTAATGCTGGGAAAAATCGAGCAGATTTTAATTAAAGAAAAACCGGCTTTGGTGATAATTTATGGCGACACCAATTCAACAATTGCAGGGGCCCTAGCGGCGGCAAAACTTCATATTCCAGTCGCTCATATTGAAGCTGGCATGCGGTCTTACAATCGGAAAATGCCAGAGGAACTCAACAGGATTGTTTCAGATCATTTATCGGATTTACTTTTTTGTTCAACCAAATCAGCGTTGAAAATTTTAAAAGGCGAAGGCATCATCAAGGGTGTCTATTTTGTTGGTGATGTAATGTGCGATATCCAAAAACTATACGCTAAACGCTATACCCTTGACGCTGTACTCAAAACCTTAAACCTAAAACCTAAAACCTATCTTTTAGCCACCATCCATCGGCAGGAAAACACCGATATTAAAGAAAATTTGGAAAATATTTTAAGCGCTTTTTCAGAGATTGAAGAATTAATTGTTTGGCCGATTCATCCCAGAGCATCAAAACTTTTAAAAACTCATCGTTTATTGGAGGTGGCCAAAGCTATTCCCAATCTTAAAATGATCGAACCCGTGGGTTATCTTGAGATGTTGAGCTTAGATGCCAATGCCAAAATGATTTTAACCGACTCCGGCGGGGTGCAAAAAGAGGCCTATTTAGCGAAAGTGCCGTGTGTAACATTACGCAATGAGACCGAATGGACCGAAACCGTCGCCAGCGGCTGGAATCATTTAACCGGCACTGATACCGCTAAAATCGTTCGTTTGGCAAAAAATTTTCCTCGGCCGAAAAACCACCCTAATTTTTTGGGTGATGGTCAGGCCCATCAAAAAATCGCTAAGATTATTAAGAAGTTTTTGATCTCGAGGTGATTTGACAGCGGAAATATTGACTATGTTATAGTAAAATTAGGAGAATCAATGGCCAAAGAATATCGAGAAACAACTGTTAAAATGCTTTTGGAAGCGCATTTAGATCAACTTAAAAAGATTAACGAAGGAACTCAGTCTATTTTAGAAGTCCAAAAAGATATATTGGCTAGTATGCGACCTCTTAAAGAAGAGTAATTTTCCCCTCACCTATTTCTCCTCACCTACGAAGTGGGTTTAAATTGGTAAGATAAACTTGTTCTAAAAAATAATTCTCGAATTAAAAAAAGCCCCCGTTCGTAATACTTGAAAAAAGGCCCCTTTGTTTGATATGATTAGATTAAATGACCCAAGATTTAAAACAAAGAATTATTAATGCAGTTGAATCGAGTCCCTATCGAGATTATATCCAAAGTATTTCTCTCTTTGGTTCTTATTTATATGGTAATCAAAAACCGGATAGTGATCTTGATCTTTTAGTCAGATTGAATAAAAGAATAGATTATTTTACCCTGATTGCTCTTCAGGAAGATTTACAAAAAAGGATCGGTCAAAATATTGATTTATTAACGCCTGCCGAATTAAGTCATTTTTTCCGAAATCAAGTCTTGAAAGAAGCAAAAGTTGTTTATAATGCTAAGGCATTTTCCTTATGAAAATAGATCGCGATCAAGTATATTTAGGCCATATTTTAGAAGCAATCGAAACAGTCGAGGGTTTTATTAAAGATAAATCTTTTGTTGATTTAGGTTCTAACAAGTTACTAATTGATGGGATAGTTAGGGAGTTGGAAATCATTGGCGAGGCGGCCAATAATATTTCTGAAGAATTTAAGCAAAAGTATCCGGAAATTAAATGGCATCTGATGGTTGGAATGAGAAACCGTTTAATTCACGAATATTTCGAGGTGGATTTGGATGTTGTCTGGAAAACGGTACAGGAAAGTCTTTTAATGCTTAAAAAACAGATTAAGAATTTAAAATAAGTTCTCAAAAACTGGTTTACAAAATAAAAAAAGCCCCCGCACCCCGAGGGTGCGGGGGGATGGGTGGACAGAGGGCGAAGATTCGAAACTACGGCTCGGCGAGTGAGAGATCGTGTTTGGCGAGCTCCTCCTTGACCTCATTCACACTTCGGGAGCCGAAGTTACGAATTCCGCGGAGTTGCTCCTCAGTGCAGGCAACCAAAGCCCGGAGAGTCGTGATTTCCGCTTTCACAAGGCAGTTGTAGGTCCGGACGCTCCATGGAGGCTCAGAGCACCCTGTAAAGTCCCTATCCAGAAGCCTCTCACGAGCTGCCTCTTGGGCAGCTTTTTCTCTAGCAGCATCCTTTTGTTCAAAGACAGGACGGAGAGCTGCCAAAACCTCGGTGAGCTCGTCTGACTTCCCGATGATGGTGAGCTGGAACTCCATCTCTTTCTACCCGCGCGTTTTGAGCCCGCCGGCTTTTGGTTGTTAAACTTTTGAGCTTTCCGCTCAGGAAAGTTCAGGCGAATGAATCTTCGCCTGAACGGAAAGATCATCCGAAGATAGCTTTCAAGGGGTTGGCTGGAGGAACTTTTCAGGAAACCAGCCAAGGATTGCTATCCTCTTTTACTTCGTGCCTCTTTCCTTAACCAGAGGCTTTTCCGCCTCGTCGGCGGACCGCCGTGAAGCGCGGGCGGGACTGTTCTCAGTCAGCGAGAGCTAACCAATCTGCTCATAGCCGACATCCAATTGCCGAGCGAGGAAGTCCATTACAGCACGATCCCTCTCTTCCTCGGTAGAGGCATCAACCGCCTCTTTGGGCATTGGAAATTCAACCACGAGGGAGATTGGCGGAGGCTCCCCAAGCCGGAACTTTAGCAAACTCATTAACGATTGAGCTTGCTTCCGGATCCTGATGGAAAGCTTCCCCTCCGTCCCGAGACTCGCCTTGAGGCAATCCAAGCGTTCTTTCAAACGCTCTTCGCACTCTACGCAAAGCCCCGGCGGAACTACGAGGCGTACCACACTCGTAGTTACCTCCACATCGGTTGCCAGTCCTACCAATGGGGCTCCCATCCGTTTCACCTCCTCCTTTGTTCTGGCTTTTGGCGGGATTATTTTCTCGGTTTTTCCTGCCCCTTGTAAGGTGAAAACCGGTACTGGTAATCCGTCCGAAGCCGTTTTTTAAGGTTCGACGAGGTCTGCCTGAAGGCAGTTTCCATCGTCAATACAGTATTATAACATAAAGTGTAAAAAATGTCAAGTATTGGGACACATAATATAAATTAATATAGACCTAAAAACACTTGACAAATTTAGACAATATGGTATAATATAATAAAATGACGATAAAATCGACACAATTAGAACCAACAGCAATTCTTAGAAATTTGGGTCTTTCAACCAGAGAAACCCAAGTTTATTTAGTCCTCTTAAAGAATGGACCAATGCTGCCTTTAAATATTGCCCGTCAAACTGGTCTAAAACGGACCTCACTTTACGCACTTTTCCCCGAAATGCTCGAAAAAGGCCTTATCAGAGAAGTCACGCAGGGCAAAAGGCGTCTTTTTCAGGCAGTTTCTCCTGAAAGTCTTTTGAGTGAATATCAGCGCAAATATCAAGCTGTCAAGGAGGGTTTGGTCAAATTTTAACGATTTTTCGAATGGAAGGTCAAAGGCCGGAAGTGGAGATTTTTGAGGGTTTTGAGGGCATGAAAAAGCTGTATTTGCGGACTTTAGAGAGCAAAAAAGAGATTCAATGTTTTGTCCAGGTGGGAAAATATAACCCCGAAGTTTTAAAATGGCTTGAGGACAATTATTTACCCAAACGAATAAGGAGGGGGGTAAAACTGCGGGCGATTTTACCTCAAGAAAAAGCCGCCGTCCCTTTTATTACTAAAGCCAGAGAACATTTGCGAGAAACGCGGGTTATACCCCAAGCTCAATTTCCTTTTCTAATTGAGGGAATGATTCAAGGAGAGCGTGTCTATTTCGCCTCCTATGCCAAAGGCGGGCCTTTGGTGGGGATTACAATTCAATCGCGTCAGATCGCCGAATCTTTAACAACGCTTTTCGAACTCGCCTGGCTGGGGGCGGAGAAATTCTCGCGCCCCGCCAGACTTAAAAAATGATATACTAAAAATATGAGCAAACTTTCGACTAAAGAAAGAACTATTTTTAAATATTTGATTTTAGCAATAGCTGTCGGCTTTTTAATAATTATTTCCAAGCTTTTTCCAATCGCCTTGGCAACAAGCCCGGTTTTTTTGATCTTCGCCCTCTTTCTTTTACTTTTTCCCGGCTGGTTTTTAAGCCGACTGATAAAAATCGAAACTTACAATATTACAAGCCAGCTTGTCATATCTTTTAGTTTAAGCTTAAGTTTTTATCTTTTGGTCAATCTTATAGCGATTTTTTTAGGACTAAATATAGAAGGTCTACTTTGGGTTTACTATATTTTACTGCCGATTCTATTTTTAGCGGCTTTAACATCTGACCTATGGCAAGATAAAACTTGGCCTGCTTTTAAATTAAAAACAATTTTTCAAAAAGAAAATCTTCTTCTTTTATTGCCGATAGTTTTCGGAACAATCATTATTTTAGTTATTGATGCCAAGGGCGCTGATTTTAACGGCGATCCATATTTTCATTTGGCAATTATGCGCAAGGCCATTGAAGGTCAGCCTTTAACTTTAAATAATCTGGCTTTTATCAAAGTTTACGAACCCAATCCTGCCTACGCTTTCCCGGCCTGGCAGATATTTTTAGGTGTAATTTCTAAAGTGACAGCCTTGGACATTTTTACTGTCTGGGCAAAAATGATTTTACCCTTAACATTGTTGTCTTTCTTTTCTTGGTATTATCTTTCAAAAACAATTTTTCCTAACCGAACTTTTCAGATTATAAGTCTTTTATTTTTTATGATTTTTATTTTCGGACCTTCAGCCGGTTATATTTTCCAGCGTCTTTCCGTTCCCGACAGTTTTGCCCGCTTAGTGGTAGCCCCGCTGGTTTTAGCCTTGGGACTGGAATATTTTCTAAACAAAAAAATTTCCTGGAAGATTCTTTTAGTTTTTGGTTTAGGAGCAATTAATCTCTTGATTATTCACGGTATGCATTATTTTTATCTTTTATTGCTTTTGTTATGCTTTTTCATCCTTTGGTCAGCTTTCAGTTTTAAAGATTCTGGATTTTTTTCAAATTTAAAAAGAGGGCTTTTGGTTTTGGGGGCGGCGATTTTGCCGGCAACGGTTTTGACAATAATTTTAGAAGTAAAATCAAAAATAATATCTGTTAGTCTCTCTCACTTTCGGGCCGCCGCCCCAGCAAATTTGGCTTATTTAAATTTTGGAAAATATCCTTTGATTTATAAATACGGCTATTTTCTTTTGCCAATAGTGGTTCTTTTTAGAAAAAACCGGCCGCTCGTTTTTATTTTGTCTTCAATGATTATTGCTCCTTTGGTTTACTGGACGCCCCTGAAAGATTATTTATCGAGTTTTTTAAGTCAAGTTTTTGTTGACCGCCTGTTAGTCAACACCTCCTTATACTTTTTGGTTTTTAGTTTGCTGATTGGTTTTTTAGTTGTAAAAGTTGAAAATAATCTATCTCGCTATTTTAAAACATCCTGGTTACCGGCTTTATTTTTAACTATTCTACTGACTTTTTTCGTTCTTCTTGAAATTAATAATAAGACTTTTTCGAGCTTCGGCGATAGCTATTTTTATTCGCGGAAAATATCTCAAAGTATCAGCGCTTCTTCATTATCAATTTTTCTCGTAATATCAATTTTGGCTTTTTTAATTTATATCTATGAAAAATTCAAATCAAAAAAGGATTATTTTTTATTGCCGGAGTTTAAAAACCAGCTGGCTGGTTTTATCTTAATTATTTTATTATCATTTGTCCTTTTTGCCCCCGCCTTTACAAAGACATTTGCCAGTCTCAAATCAAGCAGATTTTTCTCAAGCCGCGATTTCTCTCAAAAAGCCTATGCCTTGTCCGACATTGGTTATGACCCTGGGGGGATAGAATTTTTAAAATCACAAATTCCCCCAAAATCAGTGATTTTAGCTGACAAGCTGGCTAGTCGATCAATCGCTATGCTTTCTGACCATTATTTAGCTTATAATTTGGGTTCTTTTCGTGAAGGTAAATTAACAGCAGTCTTTACAAATGATCTTTCCGATAATGAAAAAGAAATAATTCTTTTCTCCCCCAAATACGCTATTGACTATATTTTTCTTCGGTTACCGGATGCGCAAGGGGATGAGTATTTTAGTCAACATCCAGAACTTTATCAAAAAGTCTACGATAGTAAAGTTCAAATTTACAAAGTGTTTAAATGAAAATTAAAGCGCCATATTTATATTTGGGATTTTTAGGCTGGGTGGTGTTACTAGCAGGTTTATTGAAATATGCCAACCTTAATGTTACTGGCATAGGGATTATTTTAGTTTTTTTGACTTTGGTGCTATCGCCGGGAATATTCCTCTGGCGGCTATTTAAAATTAAGACAGATAATTTAGCGGTCTGGTATTTGAGCGTTATTGGCTTGGGTTTTGGGTTTTGTTTTGTTCTAAATCTCCTCGCAATGTTATTTAATCTTAATATCACCAGTTTAGTTTTTCTATATATAATCATTGGGATTATTTTATTTGCTTTGGTTTTTTGGAAAGATCGCAATCAAATATTAATTATTAATTTTGACTGGTTTAAAAAACAGACTTTGAGTGATTGGCTGCTTTTTTTAGTGGTAGCCAGCGGCATCATCATCGCTTTTTTAGCAATTAACGCTCAATCGGATAAGCTCATTGGCGACGGCTGGTTTCATCTTGCGATCTTAGAAAAAATCACTTCTGGCGATGGTTTGAGTCCCTATAATTTATGGCTGACTAAAACATCGACTCTTAATCCGGTCTATTCTTTCCCTCTTTGGCATATTTTAGTCGGGCTGTCTTCAAAAATATTAGCAATTCCGATTTTTACGGCATTGCGGCAAGTCTTGTTGCCATTGGCCTTGCTGGCCTTAGGGGTATGGTTAAGTTTTATGGCAATCATTTTTAAAAATAGAAATCTTACGATAATCGGTTTTTTAAGTTTATTGTTGATTTTTCTCAAAGACAATAGTTTTTATTATTTAGTCGCTTTACCATCGCCCGATTCTTTCAATCGGTTATTTCTTTTACCGCTAATTTTGGGTTTAATCAGTATTTTTTTATTCAATCAAAAAGTTCCCAAAATTTTTTATATAATCCTTATTTCCTTGATGACAATTTTTTTGGGGTTAATTCATTTTACCCAATTTATCTATCTTATTTTTGTCCTTATCGTTTTACTCATCTTAGGGCTTTTCTTTTACCGACAAAAAGATTTTTTCTTAAAATTAGGCTATATATTAGGGACAATCGCGATTTTGATTTTGCCTTATCTTTTTATTTTTTACGGTGATTTTGTTAAGAGTTTTTTCCTAGCCAATGCCTTAAATTATGATGGGCAACTGCTTAATTTCAAAACCTATTTAGGGGCGAATGTCATCTATCGCTTGGCAATTTTGTCTTTGCCGATTTTACTCTTGTTAGTCAGAATTAAAAAAACGCTCATAATGCTTATCGCCATTATGGTTACGATGCTTATTATTTATTTACCTTTTTTAGGTCAAGGATTCTTTTTAAAATATTTTGGGGAAATTTTAACTTCTCGGGCTTTGGCTAACATCCCTAATTTTATCTATTTTGGGATGTTGTTATTTTTAATTATTTTAGGAAAAAATTATTTAATTTCCAAAGCAGCTCGATCAATTATTATCTTGATTAATATTATTATCGGTTTACTTATCATAACGATCTTTATTCAACCCTTAAAGATATTTTTATCTCATTTGGTGGTCGATTATCTTTTCAAGGAAGATTTTTGGCTATTTACCAGCGGTTTTTGGTGGCTGTTTGGATTAATTGCTATAGGTTGTTTGGTGATTTATATAATCTTTCGTCAGCGGGAAATCCAGCTTCCTTTGTCTTATCATCAACTAAATTTCTCTCTTTTGACTATTTTAATTCTTTTGATTTTAGCCCTGCCTTATTTTTCCGGTTTTAAAAAAGTCTTAGCCCAAAATCCCAACGGCTCGATTTTTTCTAATCGTCTAACTACTAATGCTTCGGATATCCGTTTAATTGGCGGTCAAAAAACGATTGATTTTCTAAATTCGGTTCCTAAAAAATCGGTTTTTTTAACTTCGGCCCCAACAATGGCGCAAATGGTTTTGATTTATTCTAATAATTTAGTTGCCGATTATCCTTTTGGGATCCGAGAATTTGGCCCAAGCAAACTGGCTTTTGATGAGAACTTAGATCCCCTGCGGCGAATGGAGATCATCAAAGAACTTTCTCCCGATTATATTATTGTCCAAAAAATAAACCAGCAGGAATTTTTTAAGCAAAATCAGGAGCAGTTTCAATTAGTCTTTGATAATATTTATCCATATCGAATCGAGGAAAAGGGAATTTTAAAATCCAAAACCGCCTATATTTTTGTTTATAAGTATTTAAGATAGATCTCAAGATAGATTGTCTTCCAAAACTGCGTAAAAATTTTCGTCAGAGAACTTTTCTTGAGCCAGCTTGCGGGCATTTTGAGAATATTTGTGCAAATCTTTGCGATTTCGATAAAGATCCCAAATCGCCCTTGCCAGTTTTTTTGAATCTCCTGGAGGAACAACTCTGCCGACTTGATTTTTTTCAATCAGTTCTCTTAGGGTCTTGCCGGCGCAGGCAACAATCGGTTTGCCACAGCCCAGATATTCCGAGGTTTTGGTCGGCAAAGCGTAATCCGAAAAAAATTTCTTTTTTGCCAAGGAAATTAAGCCGACATCAGCCAAGTTCATCAGTTCAACAATTTTTTCCGTTGGCTGGCCCGGCATAAAGGCAATGTTTTTAAGCTTAAGCTTTTTGGTTTGGGCAACTAAATTTTCTTTGTCTTCGCCCTCGCCTACTAATAAAAATTTAATTCGAGGGTATTTTTTTAAAATTTGTCCCGCCTCGATGACTGTTTGAAGGTTTTGGACGATTGTTAAGGAACCGATATAAATGATTAAAAAATCGCTCTCACGATAGCCATATTTTTTAGGGTTTACCTTTTTGGGTCGGAAAACCTCAATATCAACCGTATTTAATAGAGTAACAACTTTTTTTTCTGAAATTCCCATCTGAATAATTGTTCGGCGAATTTCTTCGGTAGCCGCGAAAACTTTATCGGCTTTTTTGTAGAAATATTTTTCCATTTTCTTAAAAATCTGAATTAAGAATTGATTTCTAAGATAGCCGAGTTCAATTGCCGAATCCGGCCAAAGATCGCGGACATCAAAAATAAATTTGCTTTTGCCGATTCTGGCGGCGATTACCCCGGCGATGCCGGAAAAAAAATTCGGCGAGGAGACAATTACCAAATCAAACGGCTCCAAGAATAAAGTGGCGATACTGGCGGTGATGACAAAGGCAAGATAATTTAGGGATCTTTTAATCAAACCCTGATTTGGGGTGGGGAAGTCCCAGACGCGCAAAATCGTCAAATTTCGCCTATCAATGAGATTTTCTTCTTCAATAATCCAAAATTTACCCCGATAACGCGGCGGCAAAATCCCGGTAGGATACGATGGCAGGCTCGTCAGGACAGTGACTTGGTGTTTTTGGCTTAAACGTTCGGCAATCCGTACCATCCTTTTGACCGGCGATTTGATTGGTTTATACCAGTGGCTGATAAGGAGAATTCGCATATATTAATAATTAACCTAATAAGTGATAAATTTTCAATTATCAAGCATCAATGACCAATTAAATCTTAAATCCTAAACTCTCAATTTGAAGATTGGAATTTAGAATTTGATTGAACATTGCCCGCCTGCCGGCGAGGCAGGGAATTTGATTATTGGTTATTTTGTTCTCTTTGATTTTCGGCGCGATAGGGATTTGCTTTGCTTGATATTTTTCAAAGCTAGCGCTCTCACTAAACGGGTGATTTCTTTTTCCATTTCATTGCTTTTAACATAAAGCCGGTATGAGGCGTAAAGAAGACCGACAATTGCCAAAAAAAACATCGCGTCATTGCCGCGCTCCATTCCCAAAGCTTTGGCTAAAAAATTGGTTTTGCCGGGGATAAAAACCAAAACAATCATTGCCAGCCAAACCAGCGACCAAAATAAGAGCTCCTTCCAGCTTAAGTCTTTGCGGTAAAACCGCAAAATCGCCCGCGACCAAGCAAACAGGGCGAATAAGGTAAATAAAATTTTAATTAAGGCAACACCGCCAAAAATAGACATAATATTAGTTTGAAATGCATCCGACGAATCTACTATTCACGAATCAACGCTAATATAACTGATTAGTGATAATTGGTGTAAAAAGATTCGTCGGAAGTTTTTCCTCTTATTTACTAAAAAACCGCCGGTAAATTAATTTGGAAATTATTCGAAAAGCATTAATATTTTTTTGACCTTTTTCTAAAGAATATGAAGTATAAATACTGCGAATTGGCACTTCGACCATTTTCAGATTTTTATGGCCGATTTCATAGAAAAATTCCGAAGACACCTCCATTCGGTTGGATTGAAGATCTATTTTCCCAATGGCTTTTTTGGAAAATGCTCTAAGTCCTGACTGGGAGTCGCTGGTCCAGACCCAAAAAAACAGCAGGGTAATTAAATTTAACCCCCAAATACCTAACTGGCGGTACCAGGGCATGCCCGCCGGGTTTTTCAGCCGTGAGCCGACCACCACATCGGCTTTACCTTTGACGATTGGTCTGATAACGGCGGCAATATCGTCTTGATGGTGTTGACCGTCAGCGTCAAAAGTGACGATCAGATCAAAACCACATTTACGGGCATATCCAAAACCGGTTCCCAAAGCGCCGCCCAAACCGCGGTTTAAATCATGCTCAATTAAAGTTATTTTGGCTTTTTGGGCAATGTCAGCGGTTTTATCGGTTGAGCCGTCCGAGACAACGACAACTTCGATTTGACTGATGCCAGGCAGGGTTTTTGGTAAAGAATTTAAGACCTCTTTGAGGGTCTTTTCTTCATTGTAAGCGGGAATGATAATCCCAAGTTTCATGGTGATTTTACTATATGATATGGTTTATTAATTATGCAAGCCCCCGTACTTTCTTTTTAGGAGAAAATTTGGTAAAATAATGTTAAGATATGGTAGGATGGAAGGGTCGCATAGCGGTTTAGTGCACCGGTCTTGAACCCCGCACCGAGGCGGTGGGATGGCAGAGTGGACGATTGCGCCTGTCTTGAAAACAGGTATCGCTGCAAAGTGATCGCAGGTTCGAATCCTGCTCCCACCGCTCTGGTGCGGGGCGAATCTCACCCCTTCCGCCAGTACTTTTATTCGGTTACCGAAAAGGAGATGAATAAGTTTGGGAGAGTTCCACACGGACGGCAGATTAGATGTAGCCATCCAATCCTTACAGACGGTGATGGCAAGGAGGGCTTTCTCCACGGAAGACGTTTTCATACTCATTCCCTTTATCTGGGAAGAACCTGTCGTGGCACTAAGAGGAGATGAGATTCTCGATTGGACTGAGCATCAATCGGCTCTGACAGAGGAACTTCCGGAGCATCAGCTCGGCAGGTCTATGGAGGGAGGCAACCCCGAGATGGAAAGAGCCCTGCGGTTTTTCTATGACGAGATCTGCCATCATGAAAGAACCACGAGCCGGGGGTACCTGTCGGTGTACGTTACGGGTCATCCTGTCAAGAGAGCCCAGCTAGCCCTGAATGGGGTTATCGTGGACAAAGATCTTACCGGGATGACGCCGCGCGAATTCGTGGAGAATGTCCTGAAAAGGAGAGGGAAAAGTTAACCTATCGGGAGCCCCGCTAAGCGGGGCTCCCTCCCCCTAAAAGCATTTTATTGCGGAAGCGCGGCCGGGTGGCTTAAGGCGACGGTTTGTCTGTCTGCAAATTAAATAGATTACATTTGAATCATGAGAGATTTAGTTATTCAAGAATTAATTGAGCAGAAAATTTACTTAATTCGCGGTCAAAAGGTGATGTTAGACCGTGATTTGGCTTTACTTTACGAAATTACTACAAGTAATTTTAATAAAGCTGTAAGCCGAAATTTAGATCATTTCCCAGATGATTTTATGTTTAAACTTACTAAAGAAGAATTCCATAATTTGATATTCCAATTTGGAACATCAAAATGGGGCGGAACAAGAAAAAATCCTCGAGTTTTTACTGAACATGGTATTTTAATGTTATCATCGGTTCTAAATAGTAAACGTGCAACGCAAGTCAATATCCAAATAATGCGAACATTTATTAAATTACGGAAATTATTGGGAACCCATAAAAAATTGCTAAAAAAAATTGAAGAGATGGAAAAAAGATACGATAAACAATTTAGAATTGTATTTGAGATAATTCGGGAATTGGCGCCGTCAAGTGGAGAACCAAAAAGAAAAATCGGCTTTCAACCATAGGTAATCGTGTTAACATTAAAATATGGAGAGGTCGCATAGCTGGCTTAGTGCAGCTTCCTGCTAAGAAGCTGATCCCGCAAGGGGTCCGTGGGTTCGAATCCCACCCTCTCCGTTTACCTTAAGCGAATGTTAATGGTCGAAAGGCCAATTTAGGAAATTAGTGAATGGCTCAAATGGTGTGAGCCATTAAAAGAAAGGAGTAAAATGACTATTAAAGAATTAACAGATTTGATTCTTAAGCAAGCTAAAGAAAAGGGCTTTGGAACAAAACCTGCGGAAATTAATGTTGGTGAGAAAATTGCCCTGATCCATTCGGAAATATCCGAAGCCTATGAGGCATACCGCCACAAGAAAATTAGCGGTCAGGACAGTTTCCAGGAAGAGATGGGGGATGCTGTCCAGAGGATTTTTCATCTTTGCGGCATCTTTAATATTGATCTTGAAAAAGAAGTTCTAAAAAAAATCGAAGCCAACAAAGATCGGAAGTGGGAGTGGGAGAATATGCACGAAACTCATCAATGATGTTATATATTAGGTGTAATAAAAAAAATATTAAAAATTGATCGGGGTTTACACCATAGAGACCTCACCCGTCAGGTGAGGTTTGATGGTATGGTAAAAGGGATTGACATTTTAAGAGAGATCTCGTATTATGGGGTTGCTTCGATAAGAAGCAGAGATACTCGGCCAGCAGAATGGCCGGTCAGCCCGAAGGAGGATCTGATGTGGAAAGCTCAAGGACGTATCATTGGCGGTTGTTCGTTTTTCTCCTCATCATGACGATCGCCCTCGCAATGGCGTCGTCCAGAATGTGGCCAGCTCCGCCGCTCGACATGAAGTTTAGTTACACCCTTGAGGAGGGAATTAACCATCTTGATTCCCTCGGAAGTGAAGGGGTAGCCCAGTGTCTTACCGCTCTAGGTGCGGATATGGTCTACCCACTGCTCTACGCCTCCTGCTTTGGCTTGTGCCTTTGGCTGCTGGCGACTTCTTGCAGACTTGAGGATTGGTGGGAGCTGCTCTGGGTGTTGCCTTGCATAGGGGCGATACTTGATTGGGGAGAGAATATCTTCCTTTATCGAGTATTGAACCAATGGCCGCGAGTAGATCGAGAGTCACTCTGGTGGGCAGGGCATTTCTTCACCCCGGCAAAGTGGACGACGGCCGGTATCTCGCTTCTCGTCATTGTGGTTCTACTCATTTGTCTGGGGGCAAGAAAGCTGGCGAAGCGCTAGCGAACGGACATTTCGGGTGGTGGGGC
>JBBUEO010000003.1:11687-14465 GCA_038056915.1 Patescibacteria group bacterium | reverse complement strand
CCCCCCCACCACCCGCTAATCTCATTTGATAAATTATAGTATAATAGTTCTAAAGGAGTAAAAATAACAAAAGAACAAGAATGCGGGCAAGAACAGGTTTATGTTAAGCGGTGGCACGAGCATCAACACGGGGCTTTTGGGGGAGTCTACGGCTTGGCTTTTATCGGGGCGGCGGTTTACTTTATCCAACAAGCCGATGGTTTTTGGATGGGAGTTTTGGGTTTATTAAAAGCCATTGTCTGGCCGGCAATGCTTATTTATAAGGTTTTTACCTTGTTAGGGATGTAGATTTTTGATAAGGATTTAACCCGGATAGGGTATTTTAGATAATCAGATGATCAGATAATCAGAGAAAATGATAGAATTGCATTAAGAAGCAGTGAATATATATAAAAAAGACCTGATATTCACTATATATTGACAAAAAAAGGTGAATAAAACCATTGAAAAATCAATATCTCCACGAAGTGGCGATTACTGCCATTATTGTCAAAGATAACAAATATTTAATTATTCGGCGTTCTCTTAGTAAAAAGCGTTTTCCCGGGATGTGGACGGTTCCCGGCGGCAAATTGGAAACCAATGATTATCTTGCCCTCAAAAAAGATACCAAGCATTATTGGTATAATGTTTTAGAGAAAACCCTAAAACGCGAAGTCAAAGAAGAGGTCGGCTTAAGAATCAAAAATATTGCTTACCTCACTAGTCTGGCGACAGTCCACAAAGACGGTCAGCCGTCTTTAGTGATCTCCTGTTTGGCTGATTATGTTTCCGGCAAAATCAAGCTCCAGCAAAATGAAGCCGATGACTTTGCCTGGGTAAGTCTCAAAGAAGCCCGCAAATATCAACTGATTGACGGCATCTATGATGAGCTGGTGATGGCGGAAAAACAAAGAAAAGGGGAAAAGGGTGAGTGGGAGAGGGGGTGAGGGGTTGTTTTTTTATTGGCATTATTATTTAATGAATTTAGCTCTCAGATGCTATCTATTGAAGGGGGAATCCTTATGGGATCACATATATCCCAACAGCAGTGGAGCTTCCTCAGGAAGATCTCGGATCTGGATCGCAAAGACGGCGTGCCGATTGGCGAGTTGATGCTGGAGATGGATTGTTTCACCCCGGAGGTGATACAAACCTTGGCGAGGGAAAAGAGAATCGAAGAACTGCGTCAACCTATCGACGGGTGGATAAAGACGTTTGTAGACTGTGGCTTTGTTGAGGATATGGGCGGTCGTCTTCATGTCACCGAGCTTGGCCATAATATGGCCAAGAGAGTCCGGTAGATTTCGATCCCCCCAGGTCTGGCAAGTTTCACGACCATGGCTATCGTTTACGGGGGAAAGACCCAAACCGGCCGCTCCTTGCATTTGCGGGGCGGCCTTTCGTGTTTTCTTTGACCCCGCACAAATAACTCGAATGCTTCACTCTAATTATTCATTCGTGTTTCGCATCGGGTTATTATGCGGGGTCTGCGCCCTGAACCGTGCTTTGCTCTGGTTTAGGGCTTGACAAATGGTCTTATATATGGTATAATGGGGTGTTGTTTGAAACTGATGATGGGAGGGATTGACGTGACTGCTATCGGAATGATGGACCGTTATTGCCCGGCCATTCAGCACAATCTGGATGGCAATGGCGACATCGTGCTTTCCCGGCGGGGTCGCCGGGCCCTTCTCCGTCCTCTCAAGGACGGTTCCGGCTACCGCATTTGTGGCCCAGGCCAGGCCTGGAAGTCCCTTCGGGGTAAGAGTCCCAAGGGGCTTGTCCGTGCGGCCAGGCGGTTGTTACCGCCAATGAAGCCCTAGTCCCACCAGACAACGATCTCATCCAGCCCCCACACCAATGCATTTTGGTAGTGGGGGCTTCGCATTTTTATTGACCCCGCACAAATAACTCGAATGCTTCACTCTAATTATTCATTCGTGTTTCGCATCGGGTTATTATGCGGGGTCTGCGCCCCGCCTTTGGCGGGGCTTGACAAAGCTTTCAGTTATTCTATATTGAAAATGAGGGGAGATTTCGTATATCTCTCATTCAACGGACTCGGGTTTATCCCGGGCCTGTTGAGCATCTTTGACAAAGGAGGCGACTGCCTTCTCGTCGTACAGAACTCTACCGCGGGAAGGGGGGTTGCTTATGATTGCGGACCTCGGCCTTATGTTCCGTTGTCGGACCTCGGAGATCGTCGTGGACGGCCGTCGGGATCGCGCAAGCCCTAAGTCAGGGCGAGAAGGCGACCGGCGGCGCCTGCAGTCCCTCGGATTCGCCTACGCCTAACGAAGGCACTTGCCCAGGCGTAACCGATGTTGAGGAAGACTGCAGGATTACCCCGCCACCCGGCGGGGCCATCATAACCCCATCTTTCGGGGAATCAGAGTCTGCGGTGGTTGAAGATCGTTTCCCCGCCAGGCGCTGGTGGGGGACATCATCATTTTCTGGGGATGCAGAGGTCTGCGAGCACGTTGGGAAACGCCGACCATCGGATCACTGTTACCAGAAGGAGGTTACGCCTCATGCACTTGCCCCGCAGATTGGGTTGGCCGCGCTCGGGAAACTTCCTTCGGGAAGATTCCACCTAGGCCGACCCGATCTGCAGATACCCTTCCACGTCTGTTTATCTATCGGGCCCCGCCGAAAGGCGGGGCCTCCTCAATTTAAAAAGTTAATTTTTTTGACATTTTCCATAATCCTTTGCTATCTTAAGACTGCCATGCTTTTCCCCAAAAACAAAAAATTTGCTTTCACAATTATTGACGATACTGACTTTGCCGGAATCGA
>JBBUEO010000003.1:8427-11587 GCA_038056915.1 Patescibacteria group bacterium | reverse complement strand
AAAACAAAAAATTTGCTTTCACAATTATTGACGATACTGACTTTGCCGGAATCGAAAATATTCGTCCGGTCTATGAGTTTTTAAGCAAACTCGGTTTTCGGACTACCAAAACTGTTTGGGCTTTACCGCCAAAAGATAAATTCAAAGGCGCCTCGCTCGAAAACTACCGCTACCGGCAGTTTATCGGCAAACTCAAACGGCAAGGTTTTGAAATTGCTCTGCATAATGTCAGTTCAGGCAGACTGACTCGTCAAGATATTCTCGATGGTTTGGAGATTTTTCGCCGCTATATTGGCTCATATCCGAAAATCCAAGTTAATCACGCTCAAAACCGCGACAATATCTATTGGGGCGTCAAACGCTTTTCGATTTTAAAGCCCTTTTGGCGTTTTTCCTATTTTTCAGGCGATAATCCTGATTCCGCCTATTTTTGGGGCGATTATCATCAAAAACACATTAAGTTTACCCGCAACTTTACTTTTAAAACCCTCAACACTTTAGCCCGCGATCCGCATATGCCTTATTTGGATCACCAGAAAAGCCGTTTTAGTAATTATTGGTTTTCCTCATCCGACGCTGGCAATTTAGCCAAATTTAACCGGCTGCTTGCGCCCTCAAATATCGATCGGTTAAAAAAAGAAGGCGGGGCGGCGATTATTTACACCCACTTTGCTAGCGGTTTTGTTAAGAAAAATCGTCTTGATGGACTTTTCCAGAAAAATTTAGCTTATCTTGCCGGACAAAACGGCTGGTATGTGACCGCTTCCGAACTCTTGGAGTATCTTTTAACTGCCGGCGCTGGCAAGCCAATAAAGTCAAGAGAACTTTTAAAATTAGAATTTTGGTGGCTTTGGGATAAAATCCGAAGGTAATTTTTGAGCCACGATAATCTCCGTTGACGGCCCTTTGGAAAAAAGCCGTCCCAATGCCAGCTCAAGCGGATAAAGAAGCGGGCCTAAGATTTTTCCCAATTGAGGCAAACGGCTTAAAATGAGAAGCAACCAAAACCAATAGGCTTTTAGTAAGGGGTTACGACTTAAAACCGGCGTATTCATCAGAAAAAAGACCGGTTGGCGCGAAACGACTTGAAGCTGATTTTTTTCAAGAAGCATATAGATTGTTTTTTGGTTTCGAAGGACTTGATGGCGGGAGCGAAACTCACCATAAGGCAGGGGATTTTCTGAAAAAAGAAAATAGCCATTATCGCAGAGCATCCGGCCAACATTTTCAAAGGCTTGATGATAGCGCCGGTCGTCAACCAGGTGATAGAGGACATCGAAACAAGTAATGAGATGATATTTTGGGAAAGCTTTTTGCCGCAGGCCAAGATCAATTTTTTTAACTTTTAGCCCTTTGATTTTTTTCAGCTTGGCAATTGCCTGGGAGGAAAAGTCGGAACCTGTGATATTTTGATAACCATTGGCTAAAAAAAGTAAAGCGTAGAAACCGGTACCTGAACCAAGATCAAGAATTTTAAGATTTTTTTTTGGCGCAAATTTTTTGATAATTTTTTCAAAGTGTCTGGCCCTTACTCGATACATCCAAAAATTAAAAGGTTCGCCCAAATCAACATAGCCGACAGCTTGAAGCCCCGGATACTTCCCGTGAATTTTTTGCCAGTATTGTTGGGGGACAAATTTGGTCATAAATTGAGATTACTATATACTAAAAATCAAATGCAAACGAAACATGCAAAATTTAGCCGATTTCAAGCAGTAATACTTGTTATATTAGGGATTTTGATTTTGGGATTTGGCGGCTTAAGGGTTTATCAATACAAAATTCAAAAGCCAAGTGCCAGTCGGCGGCCGTCAATTGACCGGCCAATCGCTTATTATTTTCGAGGGACAGAGATTCAGGAAATTATTTCATCCGAAGGTAATCAAGGAGAACCTTTGCCTGATGAGCTGATCATCTCGCCTGGGTCTTATCGAGTTTATGGCCAAAATTACAATCTGGACAAAGAGGGTTTGTATCGTTTTTTGGATCCGCCCAATAGCAATCAGCAGAGAATTGTTTATAAGGATAATATTCCCGGCCTAATGTCAGCAATTTCCTGGATCGCCTCGCATGGGCTGGCGGATAAGGGAAAAACTTCCCAAGAACTTTTAGAAAAAGCCAAAACCGAAAAGTTAAGCATTAATTGTGGCGATGTCGCTTTATTTGTCTTAAAAAATCTCAACATTAAAGCCCGGATTGTGACAACTTTGACCTTGGAAGAATGGAATTCTTATGACACCGGCCATACAATGTTGGAGGTTTTTGATGATAGTCGCTGGCAGGTTTATGATTTGGACAATAATGTCCGGTTGCTCGCCGATGGTCAGCCCTTGAATTTTTTAGAATTTGCTGAAAGAGCGTCGAGCGGCGATTACCAAATCGAGAAAATCGCCGATGACGCCGATTATGCGGTCCGGGGGTCAAATAAAGCCGGCTATGATTATTCCTTTTATTTTGAGGCGATTTTGTCTAATGAGGAAACGTTAAGAAAATGGTATCAAAAAGTCATTCAAGTACCGTTAATTGGCGAGTATCCGACATATTATTTTTTTGATAAAGAAAACCGCGAGCGGATTGAAAGTTATGCGTCTAATTATAAATTTATGCCCCGGGATGAATTTATGAGAAAGTTCTATCCATAAAATTTCAAATTCTAAATCCTAAATCAGAAATTCTAAACAAATCACAAATTATAAATCATAAACTTTGGAATTTAAAATTTAGAAATTGTCCTGCCTCAGCGGGATCCCGTATTTGCGGTGATTTCGAATTTAGTGCTTCGTGCTTCGGATTTTCTACTTGTTTTGTCTTAAAATATGGGGTAAAATGGAAATATCCTGCCCTCGTAGTTCAATGGATATCTGCCAAAAGCCTTCTAGGCATTTAGGCAGACCTGCCACAATACCCCGGTAAATCGGGGTTTCGGGCAGGGAATATCCCAGTGTGCCCTCGTAGTTCAATGGATAGAACACCAGATTGCGGATCTGGCGGTTAGCCGTTCGAATCGGCTCGAGGGCACCATTGACTTTTTCTTATGGATAGGGTAAAATAATTTGATAATTATTTTGAGATTAGTCTTTGGCTAAAGGGCAATTGGTCCTTTAGTCAAAGCGCTGGTCTTATACGGTATCTTATCCATAAGGGAGTGTTCAAGAATGCC
>JBBUEO010000003.1:5252-8327 GCA_038056915.1 Patescibacteria group bacterium | reverse complement strand
GCGGGGTCCTTTTTGTTATTAGATGAATTGATGATTGGATTGTTGGGGATACCGGTCATCTCCATTTATCTAATTATCCAATCATCCGATTATCTATTTGTTCTCTTGTCTTTCTCCTTAAAATCTGCTAAACTCAAAAAGTTATGAGCTTTACCAGAAAAGTTGCTTTAAATACTATCGTTCAAATTATCGGCAAGGTCTTAACGACCTTGATCTCTTTGGTTTTAATCGCCGCCTTAACCCGTTATTTGGGGGTTGCCGGCTACGGTCAATACACCACCATTTTTGCTTTCACCCAGTTTTTTGCGGTTTTGGCTGATTTTGGCTTTTTTTGGTTTTTAGTCAGAGAAATTTCCAAACCGGCGGCGCCTTTAGAAAAAATCGCCAACAATGTCCTCACTTTTCGGGCATTTGTAGCGTTGGCTTTTTTTGCGATTGCTTTTTTAGTTGGTCTTTTAGTGCCTCAATATCATGATATTCGTTTGGGCATTGGGATTATTGCTGCCGCCAGTTTCTGGATGACCCTAAACGGCACTTATGTGGGGATTTTTCAAAACAAACTGCGGATGGACAAGGCCGCTTTGACTGATGTTTGGGGACGGTTGGTCATTTTAGGGATTGTTTTTTGGCAAATTCATATTGGCACCAGTCTTAATCAGATCCTCTGGGCCTATTTTTTAGGCAATCTTTTTAATTTTTTGGCGAGCGCAATGCTAGGGCGAATTTACTTGAAATTTCGGCTGGCTTTTGATTTTTCCTACTGGCGGGAGATTTTCCGGGAGTGTTTACCGATTGCCATCGTCACCATTTTAGGGCTTATTTATTTTAAAATTGATACGGTGATGCTTTCTTTACTTCGATCTCCAACCGATGTTGGCATCTACGGACCGCCTTACAAAATTGTGGAAATATTGGTTCTTTTCCCAGCGATTTTTATGGGTAATGTTTTCCCGATTGTCACCGGTTATATTTATGCTAAAGATGAACGGCTGGGCAATGCTTATCAGAAGTCCTTTGATTTTTTATTGATGATGGCTTTGCCAATAGTGGTAGGGGTAATTATGACGGCAAATCGCATCATCCAGCTGGTGGCTGGCGATGAGTTTTTAAGCGCCCAGACAATTTCCCCGGTTTGGGGAATGCAGGCGACTTCGGCGCTATCTTTACAAATTTTAATTATCGCGGTGGGGATTTCATTTTTGTCGCATCTTTTTGGATATTTAGTAATTGCCCTTGGTAAACAGACAAAACTTATTTGGCCAAATCTTTTTTTAGTTTTGTTTAATGTGATTTTAAATCTGTTATTGATTCCCAAAATTTCCTATATCGGAGCGGCTTTGACAACGGTTTTGACGGAAATTTTGGTGATTTTTCTCTATAGCCAGGTAATGAGGCGATATGTCAGTCTTAAAATTAACTTCGGGATCTTGTGGAAAGTTCTCTTTGCCAGTATAATTTTAGGGTTAAGCTTGAAATTGTTAGAATTTTTAAGTTTATGGTTTTTAGTGCCTTTGGGGATAATTGTCTATTTTGTAAGTTTATGGCTGGTGGGAGGGATAAATAAAGAAATGATAAGAGAAATAATTAAGATAAAATCCTAAATTCGCAATTATTAAACTGCCTCGGGATACCCCTCGCTTTCAGCCACCCTAGCCAACCTACTCGGTTGCTTTCGAATAGCCTCGCGCGTGGCTCGGCTATGTCGAAGCACAACCGAGACCGGCATTTCGCTCGGGGCAACCCTTCGGCTTTCATTCGTATTTTTGTATTAAATTTGTAATTTTGTAGAAAACATCATGAAAATTGCGATTGACATTCAAACAACCCTTGGTCAAAAGAGCGGTTTTGGTTTTTATGTGAAGAATTTAGTTGAGTCATTGGCAAAAGTGGAGCCGCGCCACCAATATGTTTTAATAGCTCCAATGGCGGAAAAAGATTTTTCCGCCCCTAAACGGTTTTGGTGGGATCAGATAGCCTTCCCCAGGCGAGCTCGGAAAACTAAAGTTGATATTCTCCACCAGCCCTGTTTTTCGGCGCCGTTATTGTATCAGGGTAAAGTGGTGGTTACTTGTCATGATTTAATTTCTGTCTTTTTCCCGGAAAACCTGCCCTTTTTCGCCCGCTTTTTTTATGCTCGTTGGATGCCTTTCTCTTATCGGAAAGCCGATCTGATTATCGCTGATTCTTTGCACACTAAAAAAGATATTATTTCCCTGCTAAAAATTCCCGCTTCGAAAATCCGGGTGATTCATTTGGCGGTGGCAAAAGATTTTAAACCAATTCGCTCAAGAAAAACTTTAAAGCAAATTTATAAAAAATATCATACTAGCGAAAAATATCTTTTGCATGTTGGAACAATTGAGCCCCGTAAAAATTTATTGTTTTTGGTAAGGGCATTTGCTTTGGCGGTTCGTGAAGGTTTAGCGGAAAACTTAGTCATTACTGGCAAAAGGGGCTGGTACTGCGAAGATCTTTTCAGATTGGTTGAAGAATTAAACTTAAAATCCCGGGTAATTTTTACCGGTTATGTTGATGAGAAAGATTTGCCGGCTTTATATTCCGGAGCAACGGCTTTTGTTTTTCCCAGTCTCTATGAAGGTTTTGGTCTGCCGCCATTGGAGGCAATGGCCTGCGGTACGCCGGTAGTTTCTTCGAGCACTTCGTCTTTACCGGAGGTTGTTGGCCGGGCGGGGATTTTACTTGCGCCGAAAGATGAGCGTTTATGGGCAAAAAACCTTTGTAAAATGAGCCAGGATCAGGGATTAAGGAGGACTTTGAGCGCTTTGGGAATTCGCCAAGCGAAAAAATTTACCTGGGAAACCACCGCCCGTCAAACAATTGAAGTCTATGAAGAAGTATTACATCCGACGAATCTTTAATCACAAATAAACACGAATTCGCGATAATTCGTGAATAGTAAAATTTGTGGAGTAAATTACAAATTATGAACATTGCCATTGATGCCACCCGGGCGATAACCGAGCAAGCGGGGATTGGCCGCTACACCCGGGAACTAATTAAAAAATTGCTTCAAATTGATAAAAAAAATCAATATCTTTTAATTTTTACTTATTT
>JBBUEO010000003.1:0-5152 GCA_038056915.1 Patescibacteria group bacterium | reverse complement strand
AAAAATTGCTTCAAATTGATAAAAAAAATCAATATCTTTTAATTTTTACTTATTTTCGCGGGGATTCTCGCAAAAAAAGACTTATCGAAAGTTTCCGCCGGCCAAATACAATCACAAAAGTCTTAAAAATCCCAGGAAATCTCAAGGAAAAAATTTGGACCTGGCGCATTTCTTGGTTGAATTTATTTCTGGGCAAAACAGATGTTTTTTATGCCCCCAGTTTCTTGGAAGTAAATTTAGGATTGAAAATTCCTCAAGTAGTAACGATTTATGATATGTCAACTTTTCTTTTTCCCGAGCATCGCGGGGTGAAAATCTCCGAAAAGTTAAATTTGCGGACAAGATTGGCCTGCCAGAAGGCAAAAAAAATCATTGCCATTTCCGGGTCAACCAAAAAAGATCTCCAAGAAATCCTTAAAATTAAGGAGAATAAAATTCAAATGATTTATCCTGGTCCGACTGAATTTGCTCAAATTGCTTCAAAGTTGCCGAATAATTTAAAAGCCGGCAATTATCTTTTGTCAGTGGGGACAATTGAACCTCGTAAAAACCTTATTGGATTATTTAAAGCTTATGCTCTCTTACCACCTAATGTTCAAGAAAAATTTCCTTTAGTGGTGGTTGGGGCCCAAGGCTGGCAGACAGGAGAGATTTTTACCGTTTTTAGAGCCCTCAAACTTGAAAGTAAAGTTAAATTATTAGGTTTTGTGCCAGATGCGGTTTTAGCCAAGTTATACAAAGAGGCGAAGATTTTTATTTATCCCAGTTTTTATGAAGGGTTTGGTTTCCCAGTGTTGGAAGCTTTGAATTTTTCGACTCCAGTAATTACTTCAGATACTTCATCTTTGCCGGAAGTTGCCGAAAAAGCCGCAATTTTAATCGATCCAAAAAATCCTCTAGAGCTTTCGAGTGGGATGATGCGCTTATTAGAGCATCAAAACGCGCGGGAGGAATTAGTTCGATTTGCCAAAAAGCAAGCTCAAAAATTTTCTTGGGATAAAGCCGCCCGAGAAACCTTGAAAGTGTTTGAAGAAATATTAAATAAGTAAAAAGTCAAAAGTAAAAAGTAATAAATTCAAGTAAAAAATTATAACTTTTAAGCTGAAGTTTTAAGTTTTTCGCTTTTACTTTTAAGTTTATTTTATGAAACCTATTCTTGCGATCCTAACCGAGGCTATTCGTTTTGACAATCAAGCGGCCTTAAAATTTTTCCGGCAGTTTAGTGTTATCCATTTTTATAAATCAGCGCCTTATCATGATTTGTCGGCGAAAGATCTCCAGGGGGCGATTCAATATCAGAACACAGCGGATTTAGAGGCTAAATTATGCCGACTCAAACCTGATATTATTCAAGGCGCCGAGCCATATGGTTCGAGAAATCAGCTCAAGCTTTGTTCTGTTGCCTGGAGAGTCAGTCGAAAATTAAAAATCCCTCTTATTTTTCCAATGCTCGAAAATCGGCCGGTTAACAGACGCTTTGGGATTTTAGGACCGATTTTAAGAAAAATTTTGTATATTTATGCTCAACAGGCAAAAATAATCTTTTATTTAAACGAGGGCGCCAAGCGAAATTTACTCGATGCCGGCGTTAATCCTAAAAAACTTAAGCGGCTTTTATATGGCATCTGGGGAATAGATACCTCAATATTCAAACCAATTAATACCCCGCTCCGGGGGCGGGGTGAAAATAAGGTTAGAAGTATTTTATTCGTCGGTCGGATTGATGAGGCCAAGGGAATAGATTATCTTCTCCAGGCTTGGGAACAAATTTATCAAGATTTTCCTCAAATTGAGCTCCTTTTTGCCGGTAGCGGTCCCTTGGTTTGGAAAGTCAAAAAATCTCAAAACAAAAGGGTGAGATATTTAGGTCAAATCGCCACTCAAGAACTGCCGAAAATATATTCAGGCGCTCTTATAACTTGCTATCCGTCAGTGACTTTAGAACGCTGGGAGGAGCAGGTGGGGATGGTCAATTTACAGTCTCTCTCTTGCGGCACGCCGGTGATAACTACCAAATCCGGGGCAATTCCCGAATATATCAATGACAAGGTGGGGATTTTAATCCCCGAAAGAGACGCCTCCGCTTTAGCCCGGGCGATGAGGAAGCTACTTGAAGATGAAAAATTGCGAGCGCGTCTTGGCCCCGCCGGCCGGGAGTATATCCTTAAAAACTTCGGCGCTCAAAGAACAATCCAAAAAACAGAAGAGATTTTATTGGGACTTTTAAGATAATAAAAAGTCTAACCTGTCAATATTTACACCTACGCGGTGTTATTATTTTTGGTTAGGTTGTTAAATAATAACGCGGAAGCGCTTAAAATTTAAATAAGATGCTTTTTCCATTTAAGAAGCTATAACGGGTAAATTGGGATTTGCAGGTTCGGATTTGCTCAAATTATTAAGGTAAACAAAAAGCCCCGAAGGAAGTTGCCTTCAGGGTTTGGAGATAGTCTCATTTGGGCTTCTTGAAATCTTTCTCCTTGAGTTTCAGAGCCGGCTTCCATAGATTGTCAACTCTCGAGGGCGCCAGTTAAAATCTGATTCCCTCAAGGTTGACCCCGCCCCTTATCGGGGCGGGGTGAGTTTGAAGCTATACTGCGGAGAGTCGAAAGAGCCCAGCTATGATCCTGGCGAATCTCTCTTTCAAAGAAGGCTTTGGCGGAGGGCAGGTTCCAAGCGCCTCGCTCCGAGGCCGTCCGCATCCGGAGCAGAAAGTTTGGTGTGGCCAGACTTGCACGCTACACCAGTTGCAACAGGGCATGGGCTCAAGCTTTGCTCCGCAAGTGCTGCAGAACCTTCCGGAAGAACTGTAATCCCTCTCGCATTTCGGACATACATGAGCCATCTGACTTTCTCCTGTTATAACCTGTTGACCAGGTTAACGTTCCTCACTCTGGGAGAGCATATTAAATCTCTTCCCATCGTGAACATCCTATTATAACATAAAATCAAGAAATTGTCAAGTCTTTATAGACAATAAATATAGACTATTGACTAATAAATGTCAATAGTGTATAATATAATTAAACATTATGAATGAAGACATTTTAAAACTTTTAAATGAATTGAATATAAGTGGTAACCAAGCCAAGGTGTATTTGGCATGTTTAGATTTAGGGCCGACAACTATTACCAAAATTGCTCGTAAAGCTGAAATTGAGCGGGCAACAGTTTATGCAATTTTGGAAAAACTTAAAGAAAAAGGATTAATAGGTGAAATTATAAAGCCCTATTCAAGACAAGTTCAAGTTGAATCACCGGATAAATTATTAGTTCTTGCTCGTCAAAAAAAGAGGGCAATTGAGGAGAAAGAACATCAATTCAAAGAAATTTTACCTGATTTATTAGCTTCAGTAGCTCAACGCGGCAAACAGCCAAAAGTCCGTTTTTATGAAGGTAAAGAGCAGTTTATCAATGTTTTTGATCAAGCACTCGATGAGGCGAAAGAAAAAATGTATTATTTCGGAGCAGCCTCAATTTTTGTGGATTTGATATCTTATTCATTCGAAAGAGATTGGATTAAAAGACGGGTGCGCAAAAAAATTCATATTGATATTTTAGTGCATAAAACTTCTTTAACTGAACAATTCCAAGAACATGATAAACAGGAAATGCGAAATACAAAATTTTTACCTTCTGAAATGAAATTTGAATCTTCTTTTCTACTTTGGGCTAATAAAATTGTCCTCTGGAACCCAGTGGTGCCCTTAGCAATTTCTATCGAGGACGAAATTATTGTTAAAATGTTTAAGGAAATGTTTTTCGCCCTGTGGCAAAAAGTTGGAAAGTAGCGTAAAATCTAACTAATAGTGACAATTAACTCGAAGGAGTCAAATGGCGGAAACCGCCCCAATGCCAAGTCAAGTACCAGCTCCGGATCAAATGCCGGTTCCTGGAAAATTGCCGTCAACCGACGAAAAGCTTTATATTCCTGAAAATAAAATTCTGCCTCAAGAGATAATTAGTCCTCATTATTTAGCGACTTTAAAGGGAAAAATCATTCGCGAAAACGCTGATTTATGGCACGATTTAGGCCATCGAAAAGGAAGAAACATAGATTGGAAAGAAATTACTAAGAGAGCTGAAGAAATTCGTCAAGGCTTGCTTTTTGAACATCAAAATCCAGTTGAGCAAACGATGATTAATTGTTTTTGGCAGACAGCTAAGGTTATTACTAAGGCGCGAGAAGCAGCCAAAGAAGGAAATTATCCTTTGAAACTTGAGGCCTCGAAATGGCAGCTTGAGACAATAAAATCTATTTTTTATTTAGAAAATGATCCCGATCTTCAAGGATTCTTAGCACTCTTTTGGCGAAATATAGATAAAACCGGCGAGTATTTTTGTCCAGATGAGCCGGAACTTATTCAAGGAATTAAAAGGGGCATATTGACACCGATTGCCGCCTCGCGGGTTTTTCATAAACTTGACTTTGAAGTTTATTTACCAACTTCTCAGCAAGATGCTCAAAACTCAACTGATTTGTTATTAAAAAGAGAGAAACCTGATGGTAAGGTTGATCGGATTGCCCTTCAGTGCAAGGGACACTGGGGCGAAAGCTTTGATATGTCAGCAAAAAAGATGACAGAATACAAACATGTTGAAGGAAGAGTAGGAGGCGACTACAAAGAAACTCTCCAATGGAACAGTCTCTTGACAAGTGCAGGAACATATAGTAAAATGATCGGAGGCGCTGAAGTAGTACCGATGTGGGTGGATGTATTCGGCTTAGGAGAGGGAGAAGAGTCGGACGATACTTCCTTCACACAGTTCAAGCCGCCGGGAGTTACTTTCAGTTCCTTTCCTCAACGATTCGAAAAGGAATTAGCGAAAGGAGGCACCGCCAATGTCTAAGAAAAAAGGCGATAATATTCTATTTAACCCAAGTCGTAATGTGGCAAATCTCAAGCAAGTCGTTGGTCCCCGGGAGTCGACCTGTCCGGTTGGCCCAAAGCTCTTGGAAGAACAGGGCCAGCAAGGACGAGACTTCCAAGACCATCTCATCGGCTGTTCAGAATGCCGCCAAAAGTACGCCCACTGACAAAGCAAACCCTGCACCAACGCCCCGCCGGTGACGGCGGGGTTTTCATTTTACCCTTACTCTGTTATACTCAAACCAATGAAAGGGAAACTTTTAGCTAATTTTTTTATTGGC
>JBBUEO010000002.1:3902-9208 GCA_038056915.1 Patescibacteria group bacterium | reverse complement strand
AAGGTATATTAAACCTGTGAATAAACTCTTAAAACGCCGCGGGATTCGGCAGTTTATTAAATTTGGTATTGTTGGGGCCTCTTCGACAATAATTGACTGGGGAATTTATTTGCTATTAACCCGGATATTTCATCTTTTTTATCTGATGGCGAAAATTCTTTCTTTTTCGGTGGCGGTTCTAAACTCTTATATTTGGAATCGCCGTTGGACTTTCCGCTCGAACGACCCCAAGAGACTGCGAGAATTTATAAAGTTTTTAACAATTGCCATGGTAGGGGTGGTTTTAAATGTTTTGATTATGTATATTGCGGTTGAGTATCTTAGCTGGCATGATATTTACGGCTTATTTTTAGCCACCGCCATAGTATTGTTTTGGAATTTTTTAGCCAACAAATACTTTACCTTTAAATCCTAAATCCGAAATAATAAATCCTAAACAGATTTTAAATTCTAAATTCCAAATTTGAAATTGGGATTTAAAACATTGGGATTTGTTTAGAAATTAGAATTTAGAAATTAGGATTTTTCATGCGTATTGGTATTGATGCCCGGATGTATCGAAAGAGTTCCGCTGGTATTGGACGCTATATCCAAAATTTAATCAAAAATTTATTTAAGATTGATAAGGATAATCAGTATGTTTTATTTATGACCGCCGAAGATAGAGAAGAATTTGAAAAATTGGAAATTAAAAATTCATTGCAAATTGTAAATTGTAAATTAAAAATTGTTACCGTAGATATTCCTCATTATTCTTTGTCAGAACAGACAAAGTTAGGGCCAATTATTGCTCGCGAAAAACTCGATTTAATGCATTTTACCAATTTTAATCATCCGATAAGATATAAAGGACAGTTTGTGACTACTATCCATGATTTGACTTTGTTTTTTTTCCCCGAAACCGCCCGCCGCACTAACCTCATTAAACGCTTTGGCTATAGAATGGTGATGAAAGCTGCTTGTGAAAACTCCACTAAAATTATTGCTGTCTCGGAGAGTACGAAAAAAGATATTATCAAGACTTTCCATCTTCCCCCGGAAAAAATTCAAGTCATCTATGAAGCCGCTGATGATAAAATATTTAAAAAACCATCTTTACAAGATATTGACAAATTGAGAAAAAAATATCGGCTTTTACCTAAGGTAATCCTTACGGTGGGTCAGTGGCGGTCCCATAAAAATCTCATTGGACTGGTGAAGGCATACGAGCTTATTCGACGAAAGATGGGGGCTAACTTAATAATTTTAGGCCAAGAAGATCCAGAATATCTTGAGTTAAAAGCCGCCATTGACAATTCGCCTTATAAGCGAGATATTATAAGGCCTGGGTTTGTCAGCGATGAGGAGCTTTCGGCTTGGTATCATCTTGCTTCGGTTTTTGTTTTTCCTTCATTTTATGAAGGTTTTGGTCTGCCGGGGCTTGAGGCAATGCAGGTTGGCGCGCCGGTTGCGGCCTCGCGGGCTGGTTCTTTGCCGGAAATTTTCGAGGACGCTGCTTATTATTTCAATCCCCACAGTCCTCAGGAAATGGCCCAAGAGATTTTAAAAATTCTTATAAATGATAAAATAAAAGCAGAGCAGGTGGCGCGCGGTTTTCAAATCGCCAAAAAGTATTCTTGGCGAAAAACTGCCGAAGAAACCCTAAAGTTATACAAACAAATCATAAAATCTAAATCCTAAATCTCAAACAAATCCCAAATTACTAATATTCAAATTTACAATTTAAGATTTGAAACATTAAAATTTATTTAGAAATTAGAATTTAGAGATTAGAAAATTTCCGCCAGAGGCGGAAGGAGGTCTTATGTCTATCGAAAATCTTGCTTATACTATCGCCTTGGGTTCGGCTGGTTTGGCAATTATTTATGGCGGAATTTTAATTCGGCAGATTTTAAAAGCCAGCCCCGGTAATGAGAAAATGCAGGAGATTGCCCAAGCGATTCAAGCCGGCTCGCGGGCTTATTTAAATCGCCAATATAAAACCATTGCCATAATTGCCTTGATTTTGGTAATTATTTTATGGATCGCTTTGGGTTGGCAAACCGCCGTGGGTTTTGTCATCGGCGCGATTTTTTCAAGCTTAGCCGGTTATATTGGCATGAATGTCGCTGTCCGCGCTAATGTTAGAACTGCCCAAGCCGCCAGTGGGGGCTTAAAACCGGCTCTCAGTTTGGCTTTTCGAGGCGGGGCAGTCACTGGTCTGTTGGTAGTCGGTTTGGGCCTTATGGGGGTGGCGGGCTATTATCTTTTGACTAAAGATATTAATGCCTTAATTGGTTTAGGTTTCGGCGGGTCGCTGATTTCTATTTTTGCCCGCTTGGGCGGGGGAATTTATACTAAGGCGGCTGATGTCGGGGCGGATTTGGTTGGTAAAGTCGAAGCTGGTATTCCCGAAGACGATCCCCGTAATCCGGCCGTGATCGCCGATAATGTCGGCGATAATGTTGGCGACTGCGCCGGTATGGCCGCTGATTTATTTGAAACTTATGCTGTTACGGCGATTGCGGTGATGCTTTTGGGCTCATTGACATTTTCTGATCCGCAAGCAGTTTTATATCCATTGGTTTTAGGCGGGGTGGCGATTTTGGCATCGATTTTGGGAACTTTTTTTGTCCGACTTTCCGGTGAAAAGATTATGAATGCCTTATACAAAGGTTTGGGTGCCTCGGCCATTTTTGCATCTATCGGTTTTTATTTCGTCACTCGCTATTTGATGGCGGGGATTGCCGAAAATGTCTTATATCTTTTTTTGGCAAGTTTAGTTGGTATCGTTGTAACCTGCGGGATGGTGATTATTACTGAATATTATACTTCTAAAAAATATCGGCCGGTTTTAAGTATCGCTCAAAGTTCCCAAACCGGCCACGGCACCAATATTATTGCCGGACTGGCAGTCTCAATGAAGGCGACTGCTTGGCCAATCATTTTAATTGCTGGAGGGATTTTGACGGCCTATTCTTTGGCCGGTCTTTACGGGATTGCGGTAGCCGCTTTTGCCATGCTCTCGATGACTGGGATTATTGTTGCCATTGACGCTTACGGACCGATTACCGATAACGCCGGCGGGATTGCTGAAATGAGTAATATGCCGGATTCAATTCGCAAAGTCACTGATTCTTTGGACGCGGTTGGCAATACCACTAAAGCCATCACCAAAGGATATGCGATTGCCTCGGCCGGACTGGCGGCGCTGGTGTTATTTGCCGCCTATTTGGAAGAGATTACCAGAACTCACGGGGCTTTGCCTTTTGAAGTTTCCAATCCTCGACTCTTAATTGGTATGTTTTTGGGGGGTTTATTGCCCTATCTTTTTGGGGCGATGTCGATGGAGGCGGTCGGCAAGGCCGCTGGCGCGGTAGTAGTAGAAGTTCGCCGCCAGTTTAAGGAAATCAAAGGGCTGATGAGCGGCCAAGCTAAACCAGATTATTCTAAAGCGGTTGATATTGTTACCCGCTCGGCTATTAAGCAGATGGTTATCCCGGCTTTAATTCCAGTTTTAGTCCCGATCGTTGTTGGTTTTATTTTAGGGCCAATTGCTTTGGGCGGGCTTTTAGTCGGCTCAATTATTACCGGTCTTTTTGTGGCAATTTCCATGACTTCCGGCGGGGCGGCTTGGGATAACGCTAAAAAATATATTGAAGAAGGGAATTACGGCGGCAAAGGCAGCCCGGCCCATCAAGCGGCGGTTACCGGTGATACTGTCGGCGATCCTTACAAAGACACCGCCGGCCCGGCAATCAATCCGATGATCAAAATCCTCAACATTGTCGCATTATTGATAGTTAAATTTCTGAAATAAACTACTACAAAATACAAAATAATACAAAAATACAAAATCTTTCTTTTTCGTATTTTAGTACTGATTTGTATTTCGTAGTGGAGCGAAGCGACTTATGACCATTAAAGGTTTATCGGCAAAATTAATCGCAAAAAATGGTAAAAGGGCGGAAATTGAGATTGAAGGTCAGAAGATTCTTATCCCTGAAGAATTTATTCCTGCTTCCCTTAAAATTGGCGAAAATCTTAAGCTTTTTTTATTAGATTCAGAATCCGGTATTATTCAAGAAAAAAAATTAGCCAAAATGATTTTGGAAGAAATCTTAAATGGCAAGTAAAAATCTTAAAAAAATCTTTAAAAAAGTCATTACAAGTCGATTGATAAAACAAATCGCCATAATTTTCGGCTCTATTTTGTTGTTAGCGGCAATTTTGTTTTTAGGATTTAATCTTGCCTATAACAAGCGGATTTTTCCTCATACCTATATCGGGGGTATAAACTTCGGCGGCAAAAATTATCAGGACGCTCAATCAACTCTTTTAGACTTGGAAAATACTATTCAAGATGAGAGTTTAAGCTATAGTTATCAAGATGAAATAAATCAGCTATCATTAAAGGATTTAGAAGTTAATTTTGAACAAAGAAATTCAGAAACTTTAACAAAACTTTTTGAGGTTGGCCGCTCCGGCTCTTTGGGGAAAATTTTAAGCGAGCAATTTCGTTCCGTTTTTTTAAAAAATCAAGCTTACGCGGTTTTTAATTATTCTCAAGAAAAACTTGCAAACTTTCTTCAGGCAATTGCTCAAAAAATTGATAAAAGTCCTAAAGATGCGGCAATCGAAATTCAGGATCAAAAAGCCAGCGTTATTGAGGCGGAAATTGGTCAACAATTTCCCCGGGAAAAAAATCAACAAATTTCCCTTGAACAAATTGGCAGTTTTACTTTAAAAGGACAATTGCCTTTTCTTATCGAGCCGGTTTATCCAGAAGTCAGCACTGCGGCGGCAAAGATGGCATTATTGGAAACCGAAAATTTAATCAACCGTCATTTAATTTTAAAAGCCCCCAAAAACACTTTTCATATTTATCCTCAAGATATTGCCTCTTTAATCGAATTTCCCAAAAAAATTTCCAAAGGGGTATTGGGCGAGCAAAGCGATAAAGAGGCAATAGCCCAGAATTTTTTAACGATTTATACCATTTCCCCCGAACTTTCCACCGCCAAAATCGATCAGCTGGTGGAAAAAATCGGCAGCGAAATTTATCAAGAACCCAAAGATGCCCGCTTTGAAGTCCAAGCCGGCCGGGTAGTGGCTTTTCAGCTGGCCCAGACTGGTTATGAACTGGACAAAAACCAAGCATCAGCAATTATTATTCAAGCGATAAAAGACGGTCAAGCCAAAATTGAGCTGCCGGTCAAAGTCACTGAATCAGAATATAGCGATAAGAATCCAGCCTCAATTGGTCTTAAAGAAAAAATCGGCGAGGGGACAACTGATTTTTCAGGGAGCCCTCAAAACCGGCGTCA
>JBBUEO010000002.1:0-3802 GCA_038056915.1 Patescibacteria group bacterium | reverse complement strand
GTGGGGATGGACGCGACGATTTATATTCCCCGGCCGGATTTGAAGTTTCTAAATGATATGGAAACGCCGATTTTAATCCAGACCTCGGTGGGGGCAAATACCCTAACTTTTAGTTTCTACGGCACCCTTGACGGACGACGGTCAGAAACCACAGAGCCCTATGTCTACGCTGTGACTGGTTCGGGCGAACCTATTTATACCGAATCGCCGGATTTGGCGCCGGGAGAGATTAAAAAAATTGAAACTGCCCATCCCGGCTCAAAAGCCAGTTTCACTTATAAAGTTTTCAATCAGGCCGGCGAGCTTATCAACGAACAGACTTTTAATAGTTCTTATGTCCCTTGGCCAGCCCGCTATCTTTACGGTCCCGGCACTCCCGATATTCCCGGTCAAGCGCCCTCTGAACCGCCGCCGGCGGAAGCAACACCGACGCCGTAATAAATAGTCAAAGTACTTAGTTATCAGTTATCAGAAGATATTGCCTCGGGATTGGACATTTTCATCATCAAATCTTGATGGTCCTTTTCTAAAACATCAAATCTTCGATCCATTCTTTTAAACCTTTCCTCCATAATATCAAAACCATTTTTTGTCGCCATTGCCAGTTTATCAACTAAATCCGTCAAGGCATCAATTCTTGTTGTTAGAATGTCGATTTTTTTATCGAGAGTTTCAATTGTGGCTTTTTTCTTTGTCATAGTAAACCAATTATAGCATATTGCATAAATATTTAAACTTTAATCTTTACGGCCACGCGGATAAATTCCAAAAACAAAGGATGCGGCGCCAAAGGTCGGCATTTGAATTCCGGGTGAAATTGAGTGGCGACAAAAAAGGGATGGATTTTTTGCGGCATTTCAATTATTTCGACTAATTTTTCGTCCGGGGAAGTGCCGGGAATCACTAATCCCTTTTTTTCGAGCATCTCCCGATAAGCGTTATTGAACTCAAAGCGATGGCGGTGACGTTCGGAAATAGTAAATTTGGATTGAGAAATGTGAGATGAGGATTTTCCACTCCCCATTCCCAATTTCGAATATGTCCTATAAGCAAGAGTATCATTTTTCAATAAACAAGGATATTCGCCCAATCGCATTGAGCCGCCGTAATCGTCTTTGAGCATTTTCTTCTCCTGTTCCGGCATAATATGAATTACCGGGTGAGGGGTTTTCGGCTCAATTTCCGTTGAACAGGCCTGTTTTAGGCCTGCGACATTTCGGGCGAATTCAATAGTTGCCAGCTGCATGCCAAAACAAAGCCCCAAAAAAGGGATTTTGTGTTCGCGGGCATATTTAATCGCCTGTATTTTCCCTTCTGTTCCTCGGGAGCCAAAACCGCCGGGGACGACTAATCCTTGATATTTTTTTAAGGTTGGAGGTCCTTGTTTTTCGATACTCTCGGCTTCAATCCAGCCCAATGACAAACGCACTCCTTGGGCAGTGGCGGCAATTTTTAAGGCCTCGGTGACTGAAAGATAGGTATCTTTCATCTCCATATATTTGCCCACCAAACCGATATTTAAGGTTTTTCGGCAATGATCAGCAGTTTTAATTTTTTGACAAAATGCCTGCCATTTTTGATGATTTTTCGATTTTTTTAATTTTAGTTTGAGTTTTTCGCTAATAATTTGGGCGATTTTAAACTTTTCCAAAACCAGCGGTACCAAATAAATTGAGTGGACGGTTTCCAAGGGGATAACCGCGGATTTTTCTACTCCGGTGAAAAGAGCAATTTTATCAATTAGTTTTTCTTCCACCGGGTGGTCGGCGCGGGCAATAATAATTTCCGGCTGAATCCCCATCGCCTGAAGGTCATGGACGCTGTTTTGTAAAGGTTTGGATTTTAATTCTTCAGAGGCGCCCAAATATGGCAGAAAGCCGACATGGATATAGAGGACGTTATCTTTTCCAACATCGTATTGCATTTGTCGGATGGCTTCTATAAAATGGGTGCCTTCGTAATCGCCGATGGTGCCGCCGATTTCGGTGATTAAGATTTCACATTTTGATTTTTCCGCCGCCCCAAAAAGGCGGTTCTTTACTTCGTCAGTGACATGGGGAATCATTTGAATAGTTTTACCTAAGAATTTGCCCGAACGTTCTTTTTCCAAAACCGCTTGATAAATTTGCCCCGACATTACCGAGGAGGTTTTATTTAGACTGATATTTAAAAATCTTTCGTAATGACCCAAATCCAAATCGGTTTCCGAACCATCGTCTAAAACAAAAACCTCGCCGTGTTCGTGGGGGTTCAAAGTGCCAGCATCAACATTTAAGTATTGATCAAATTTTTGCAGCCAAATTTTGAAACCGTGTGATTGCAGTAAGTTGGCGATTGAGGCGGCGGTGACGCCTTTACCCAAACCAGATAGCACGCCGCCGGTGACAAAAATATATTTAGTTTTCATTTCGTCTTTAAAGTAGCTTGGGCGGCGAGGGTTGTCAAATTTGCGGAAATAGGATAAATTGAGGGGTAGAGAGAGATTTAGCTTCAAAATACTCATTATTTTTGTATATATGGCTCGCTTGTTGCTCAAAGACCTGCCTCATCGGCAAGGCGGGTGTGCGCTTTATATGAGCGGTTCGCCTGCCGGCGACCTTCCTATGCGCTTGCGACCCACTTTGAGCTAACAAGCTCGCTTTAAATCAATTGGAGATAGAATGGACAAAAAAATCTTTCGTGCCTATGATATCCGAGGTAAATATCCGGATGAGTTAAACCAAGAGGCAGCGGCAAAAATCGCCGGGGCTTATGCTTTAAGGATAAAGCCTAAAACCGTTGTTGTGGGAAGAGATTTAAGAGTTGCCTCCCAAAGAATGTTTGACGCCGTGGCTAAAGCCCTGTTGGAGCAAGGAGTCAATGTTAAAGATGCCGGCCAAATGACTAATCCGATGATTTCCTATGCGGTTTTTAACTACGGTTTTGATGGCGGAATAATTTTATCCGCTTCTCATAATCCTATCGGCTATGGGGGAATGAAAATGTTTAAAAAGGGGGCGGAAACTCTGCCCGGTGATGATCAAGATTTAATAAAAATCGCTTTTAGCGATATGCCGGCGTATCTTGGGCCTAAAGGAAAACTTGAAAAAATCGATATTATAGACGATTATCTTAAATTTGTCCGCTCGCAAATTGATATTGCTAATTTAAAGCCCCAAAAAATCCTTTTTGATACTTGTTATGGCTCGGTTAGTCTGGTTTTGGACAAACTTTTGGATGGCCTGCCAGCCGAAAAAATTGAGCTTCATACCAAACCAGATGCTAATTTCGGCGGTTTGCCCGAACCAAATCCCCAAAATCTTGAAGTCCAAAAAGAGGCGGTTCAATTAGCCAAAAACCGAAAGCCCGACTTCGCGGTAATGTGGGACGGTGATGGCGACCGGGTCTTTTTTCTTGATGAGAAAGGAGAATTTGTTCCTGCTCCCTATATTACCGCGGTTTTGATAGAGGCGATTGCCGAAAAACATCCGAAGGCAAAAATTGTTTCTGACCCTCGAGTCATCTGGCCGATTGCTAAGGCCGCTCAAAAAACCCAATGTCAACATATCATTTCCAAATCCGGCTATCGATTTATGAAAGAGACGATGATTAAAAATCAGGCGGTTTTTGGAGCGGAAATGACAGCTCATTATTTCTTTCGAGAAACCGAATACACTGACAATGGTCTAATTCCTTTTTTAATGATTTGGGAAATTTTAAGCACAACCGGCAATAAGCTTTCTGAACTGGTAGCGCCTTATCGTAGAAACCATTTCATTCTTGATGAGAAAAAATTTCCGGTTGAAAACCCGACAAAAATTAT
>JBBUEO010000001.1:0-3446 GCA_038056915.1 Patescibacteria group bacterium | reverse complement strand
GAGGAAGAAAATCCTAAATCCTAAATCCTAATTTCTAAATAAATCCCAGATTATAAAAGTTTGAAACATTGGAATTTAGAATTTGTTTAGAGTTTAGAGATTAGAATTTAGGATTTAGCAGGTTTAATGCAATTAGAATAATTAGAAATTTTTAATATGGGTGATTGGAAAAAATGGTTAAGCTATATTGGCTGTGGAGCGGTTTTGCTGATTTTATTTGCCTTCACCGCCTATTTCGCCGGTTTTCACCGGGGCGAGTCGGGTACTGGGTTAACGGGAGGAGGAGGTACGGGGGCAAATTGTAATATTCTCTTCCCAGCCGGCGCCGGCAGTGACCAAGAAATCGCCCAGGCCATCAACCAATGGATTGCTCAACACGGTCCCAATTCACCCCTAAAAGGCAAGGGTATTCTTTTCGTCCAGAGCGGTCGGGCCGGCGGGGTAAACCCGGCTTTAATTGCCGCAATTGCTCGAAAGGAAAGCACCTTCGGAACTCAAGGTATTGCTGCAGAGGGCACATTTAACCCCTTCGGTCGTAAAGCGATAGCATCTCAACCCCATAAAGTAATTAGAGGAGTAATGTGGTACAAATTTTCTTCTTGGGATGAAGCAATACTTGAAGAAGGACCCTATTTGAAGCGAGTTTATCTTGATGAGGGGAGAACAACATTGGGGAAATTATTTGAAAAGTATGCTCCGCCCAGTGAGAATGATACCCCAACATATATTAAAGAAGTTGCCAGTTGGATAAACGAAATGACAGCTCTTGCCGGCGGTGCTCTTGGTCAAGGTTGCACAATTCAATATGCCCAAAATGCCGAAGGATGGATTTGGCCAGTTGAAGGCACAGGGCCCTTTGAGAGTGGTTTTTTCTGCTTTCAACGATCCGAACCAAGTCCTCATCTCCATAACGGCATTGATATTAAAGCCCCTAATGGAACCCCTGTTAAAGCCACTAATGGAGGCACGGTTATTAAAGTAGCCCAAACTGGACATAACGGGGGCAATGGCACTTTTCTCACCATAGACCATGGAGATGGCATGCAATCAATATATCTTCATTTGGTGGTTAATAGTATCCAAGTTAAAGTTGGCGATATTGTTTCAGGGGGAGAAACCGTTGCTCAAGTTGACAGCACGGGCTATAGTGGAGGTCCCCACCTTCACTTTGTCATCAAAAAAAATGATAAATATGTCGATCCGCTAAATTACCTTCCTTTTAAAAAAGGAATCTCTGATAATCCTATTAGAAATAATCTTTGTGATGAAATATAGAAATTATAAATTAAAAAAATAATATGCTCAAAAGTAAATTTATGTCTAAAAAATTTCTCTTTGCTCTGATTCTTCTTTCGATTATTGGAGCGGGAATTATTGCGTTTATTATTATCAAAAATAGAACATTGCCAATAGTTTCAAAAGTAGCTGATAATCAAATTCTATTTCCAACACTTTCGAATGATCAAAAATATATTTTCTATTTTAGTAATGCTAATGAGGCTGCTTTTTATCGATTAGAATTACAAAACCAAAAAATCGAAAAAATTTCGGAAGATTTTGATACGCCAGATAGAATTATTTGGTCTCCCAGTAAAAATCAAGCTATCCTTCAAGTGACATACAATAAGTATATTTTTGAAAAATATGGCAGTCCTTTTATCCGCCCAGGCGTCGACGATCAAGCAATCACCTTTTGGTTATACGATCTCAATCAAAAAAAACTGTCGCCTCTTGATCTAAATATTCGGGATATTATTTGGAGCAAAGATGGTCAAAAAATTGTTTCCTCTTATTACGATGAGGAGCTCAATCACAATATTATTAATATTTCTGACCCTGATGGTACTAACCTAGAAAATTTAATTAAAAACGAATTGCCAATTGAAAAAGTGATCTCTTACGAACCAGCAAACAAAAAGCTTATTTTTGGCGCTAGCACTCCTGGTGAGCTTGAATCTCGCTTGGATATCTATCAAGTAATCGGCTCCGGAACTCCAACTCTCATTATTGAAGCGGTAGAACCAGGAGGAATTTACGCTTCATCTAATATGGAACATTTGGTCTCTATTATAGATGGTGTCCTTAATATTTCCAATTTGACTCAAAACAAAACGCAATCCCTTAAAATCAAAACAAATAAAAATCTAACCGTTTGGCTTAATGATAATCAAAATTTAATTGTTGCAACTAGACAAGAGACGACCAAAACTGATACTTTTTATAAAATTAACAGCCAAACTTTAAAGAAAAATATGATCAATCATAAAGGAACGGTTGACATTCAAAATCTGATTCTTTCATCTGACCAAAAAACCCTCTATTTCACCTCTGATGATATTTTGTATAAATTAGAACTAAAATAAAAAACCACGCCGAGGCGGTTTTGTTTTTTGATAATAATCTCACGATGCTTTATAATAAAATTAGAATTAGTTTTGAAAGAAGAATCGATCTTCAAATTTTTGATATATAGGAAAAATAAGTAGCCCATCCTGCGCTTAATCTCTTAGAGAAATAGGTGATTATTCCTCTTCTCTAAATAGATTTCGCTTCGGAGGGCTTCCTGAACTTCTTTCCTGCTTTCGCAGGAGCAGAATTCAGGAGCGGAGCGGAGGGGAATTGAATCAGGGGCAAGATAAAAAGAAGGTAGGAGAAGTTGAAGTCGAACTCAATGCCAAAACCGAGGCCAAAACCGAGGGCGAGCTTGATATTGACAAAAAAGCCAAATATGATGCCGATTTAGCCAAAAAAATCGCGGCAAATAATCCGACTCTTCCCCAGAAAAAAGACAAGTCAGATAAAACTGGTTCAAAAAAGAAAGAAACTTCCGAGACCGAAGGAGATACATCCGATCAAGGGGAAAATCAAACCCCGGAAGAAGAAACCGCTACAGTACAAGAACAAGAACCTGAAGAAGAGCAAGCCGACGAAACACCGGAAGAGGAAGAACAACCACCGGAAGAAGAAGAGGGCGATGAAGGTGAAGAAGAAACCCCAAAAGATCAAGTAAAAGAAGAGGTAAAAGAACAAACTCGAAAAAAAGCTCTCCAGGAAGCCTGGCAAAAAACTAAAGCGTGGTTGGTAAAAAACATTTCTAAAGCTGGCCTCAAGGCCGCTGGCCGGGCAATACTGGCTTTTTTAATTGCCAACTGGCCTTGGGTTTTGGTAGTTTTAGTCGTCATTATCCTCATTATTATCCTCGCCTCGGCCTGCTCCAGAGATGCCGGCAAAACCCCCATGCAGCCGCTGGTCAAAGAGCAGGACGAAAAACTGGTTCTAAAGTTTTTAGCTGACGCCGGCGATCCGGCGGCTGAACGCGAGCTTCTTGCTAAAGAAGCCATTGATGCCAAAAATGAAGTCCAAAGTTTGCAAGTTGAGGGGACAGAAGCCCAAAATATCAAAACTGAAATTATTAAACTGATTGACGAAATTGTCTCGCTGACTGA